>JAJZFO010000358.1 GCA_021805305.1 Actinomycetes bacterium
GGACGACGTGACTCCCGAGGCGGTCCTCTCAACGAGACTGACGCCGCACGGGCCCGTGTCACCTTGCGGTGGACGCGGGCCCGTGCGGCGACAGGGTCATTGCCTCGATCACTGAGCGGTGACGGCCACCTGATTCGAGAATGGCCCGATGCCCGCGGAGTTCACCGCGCTCACGACCACGAAGTACGTCTGGCCCCTGACACCACTGAAGGCGTAGGCCAACTGGTTAAAGGGGACCGACACCAGTGGACGAAACGCCGCACCATTGGGTGAAGTACCCACGTAGACGTTGTACCCGCTCAGACGAACCCCGCCGTTGGAGACCGGGGCACGCCAGTGAATGGTGACGTGATTACCGGCGACAGTTCTGGCCGTGATGAAGGGCGCACTGGGCATATTGCCCAAGCCGTTGCTCGAGGGTGCGCCCGGAGCCGGCCGCACGCCCACTTGGTTCGAGAAGGGACCCACGCCCGCGGAGTTCAGCGCGCGTACGACGATGTAGTACATCTGGCCCCTGACCGCGGCGAAGCGGTACACGAACTGATTGAAGGGAACGTGCACCGCGGGTCGGCTGGCGGCACCGCTGGGCGAGGTCCCCACCAAGATGACGTAACCGCTCAGACGCACCCCGCCGTTGGAGACCGGGGGGCGCCAGTGGATCGTGATGATGTTGCCGACCACGCCCTTGGCCACGATGAACGGCGAGCCCGGAAGAGTGACGGGTCGTCCCGTCACCGAGCCCGTGAGGGCCACCGGCGCCGACGCGGCGCTCGTACCGGCCGCATTCGTGGCGGTCACCGTGAAGGAGTAGTTGACGCCGGCCTGCAAGCCACCGATGCGACAACTCGTCATGCTGCGCGGCACGTGACAGAAGGCGCCGCCCGGCGCCGCGATCACCCGGTAGCTCGCCACCGGGGTGCCCCCGTCGGAGGTAGGTACGCTCCAGTAGACCATGGCGTAGCCGGAGTACGCGACCACCTTGACGATGGTCGGCGCGGAGGGAGCCGTGGCGGGTCGCACCACGTTGGACACACTCGCCGGTCCCGTACCCACGCTGCTCATCGCCGCGACCGCGAAGTGGTACTGATCGCCGTTGGTCAGTCCGGTCACGGTGCACGTGGTCGCCACGGGAGTGGTGCTCGAGATGGTCACCATGGTCGTGCCGACGGTGGTGCACGTCTGGCCCCCACGGCTCGCCACGGTCAGGTCGGTCGCCGTGACGCTATAGCCGTAGATCGCCGTTCCCCCGTTGCCCGTGGGCGGGTTCCACGTGACCACCGACTGGGCGTTGGCGTTGGACGTGGCGTGCACGTTCACGGGTGCTCCGGGGATCTCCACGAAACTCCACGAGTCCGACAGCGCCGTCGTCCCGGTCACGCCACCAAAGAGCAGCGCACTGTTCGACGACGTGTTATACGCCAGTGCGGCGAGGTAACGACCGGTCGGCGCCGTGGCCGACAACAAGGTGCTCCACGACGTGCCGTTCCAGTCCCACATCTCGGAGTAGCTGTTGGTGCCGTCGGTACCGCCGAAGAGCACGACGTCACCAGTGGTGGCGTCATAGAACATCGAGGCGCCGTAGCGCGCCGCGGGGTTGGCCGCGGACTGAAGTGACCACTGCGTGCCGTTCCAGGTCCACGTGTCCGAGATCGGACCCGCGACTCCCTTGCCGCCGTAGAGGACGACGCTGTTGGTGGCGGCGTCAAAGGCCATGGACTGGTCGTAGCGAGGGGTCGGCACCGCGCTGGTGAGCGTGGGCGAGGTCCACGCGGTTCCGTTCCAGAACCACGTGTCCGACAGGGGGCCGTTCACGCCGAGGCCCCCGAAGAGGACCACGTTGTTGGTGGCGGCGTCGTAGACCATGCTCGCGCCCGAGCGCGCCGCGGGTCCCGACACCAGCTGCTTGGTCCAGGTCGTTCCGTCCCACGTCCAGGTGTCCGCGACCGGCCCGGTGGCGCTCAGGCCACCGAAGAGCACGACGTTGTGCGTGGCGGCGTCGTAGACCATACTCGCGCCACTCAGCGCGGGCGGGCTGGTCGCGGGCGTCAACTTCACCCAGACGCTGCCGTTCCACGACCACGTCTCGTTGAGCGGCGTGCCGTTGAGCCCCCCGAAGAGGAGGGTCGTACCGGTACTGGCGTCGTACACCATGGAACCGTCGTAGCGCGCCGAGGGTCCATTGACCGCGGTGCCCACCTGTAGCCAGTGCGAAGCCGCACTGACCGTGGCCTCGGCGGGGGACAGGAATCCGACGAATGACAAGGCGCCGAGCGCACCCACCGAGAGAACGGCGGTGGCGCGGCGCAAGGGGCTAAGAGTTTTCAACATATTTCCTCCGAATGAGTGACGAGATTGATGGCTCCTAAATCAACTCTAGGTAGGCGTCTCCCTGCTCCAGCCAATTCACTGGAAGGTCTAAGACCCCCGACAGACAATGAAGACTTCGTGTCAATGTGCCACGAGACTCTCGCCTCGTGCGCGACGTCGATCGCGTCACTCACGGAGAGAACCCCGCCACCGCGACGTGTCCAACACAATGCATCGGTGTCGTCTCCCCCGTGGCGAGGCACGAGAGACCTGACGTTGCGCTAGGGCGTGTAGACCATCACCTCTCGCGAGGGCGTTCCGACACCGAGCGCGTTCACGGCCCGGACCTCGATGAAGGTGCGGTACCCGGTGCGACCGCGGAAGCTGAAGTGGCGCGCGCGAATGAGACGCGCGTTCAGCGCGCTGGTGGCCTCGGATCCCGAGACCGGTCCCACGTAGACGTTGTAGCCGATGACACGACTTCCGCCGTTGGACGAGGGCCAGCGCCACGCGAGCTCAATGCGGCCTCGCTGGGCCCTCGCCACCACGATGATCGGCGACCCGGGGGTGGCGAGTACCGTGACCGCCGCCGACGGCGGGGACGCGACGCCGTCGCCCGCCGCGTTCGTCGCCACGACACTGAAGGTGTAGCGAGCGCCGTCGCGCAGACCCGAGATCCGACAGCTCCTCGCGGTGGCGGCGACGTGGCAGAACGCCCCACCGGGTATGGCCTGCGCGCGGTAACTGACGATGGGGATGCCGCCGGTCGACGACGGGGCGTTCCACGAGAGTGTCGCCGCACCGTTCGACGTCGTGACCCCCGTGATCGTCGCCGCACCGGGGGGAGTCGCGGGAATCGCCACGTTGGACGAGGCCGACGCCCCCACTCCGGCGAGCGTGATGGCTTGCACACTGAAGACGTAGTGATCACCATCGGTGAGACCGGTCACGGTGCACGTCGCGGTCCCCACCGCGTGACAAGGTGGCACGGCGCGGTCCGCGACCGTCATGTCCTGCACCGTGACGACGAAACCGGTGATGGGGCTTCCCCCATCGGACGACGGCGCGGTCCAGGTCACCACTGAGGTGCTGTTGGCGTTTGAGGTCGCGCGCACGTTGCGCGGAGCCGTCGCCGCGCTCACCATCGACCAGGTGTCGGAAAGATAGTTCACCCCATCGGTCCCCCCGAAGAGGACGAGATCGTGGTGGTCCGTGTCGTAGGCCATCGCGATACCCGAGCGCGGTGAGGGTTGCGAGGTGGGAGTGGCCGACACCCAGTACGTGCCATTCCACGACCACGTCTCGCCAACGGCGCTCACCCCATCGGTCCCCCCGAAGAGGACGAGATCGTGGTGGTCGCCGTCGTAGACCATCGCGGCACCGGCGCGCGGGGCGGGGCTGGCGCTCAATTGCTGGGTCCACGTCGCGGCGTCGCCGGTCCACGTATCGCCCACGATCCCACTCGACGTGCGACCGCCGTAGAGAACAAGCTCACGCGTGGCCGCGTCGTAGGCCATCGCGCTGTCCGAGCGCGGTGAGGGGCCCAGCGCACTCGACGCCGTCCAGGCGCTGCCGTTCCAGGTCCACGTGTCACCCAGGTCGCCCGAGGGACCCACGCCACCGAAGAGGACCACCGTGTGGGTCGCCGCGTCGTAGGCCATCGCGCTCCCCGAGCGCGGGGAGGGGCCCAGCGCACTCGACGCCGTCCAGGCGCTGCCGTTCCAGGTCCACGTGTCACCCAGGTCGCCCGAGGGACCCACGCCACCGAAGAGGACCACCGTGTGGGTCGCCGCGTCGTAGGCCATCGCGCTCCCCGAGCGCGGTGAGGGCGACCCCGTGGGCGTGACGAGTTGCAGCCAGTTCGTGGCCGACGACGTGGCCGCGGGTGCGGGCGATGCGCTCAAGGTCACGAACGCTGACGCCAGAGCCACCGCCGTCGACAAGGAGACGAGAAGAGGTGAAATGAAACGGTGGCGTGACATGCGGACTCTCAGTGGTGCCCCGGTGGCTAGGACCGGTGGCGGGGCTACGACACTGACTATAGACAACGCCCCCTGGAGACCCGAGCCACTCACGATGGTGACGTCGAGGTCCTCACCGTGAGTGGCCCTTCAGTGGCTGAAGATCGTGACGTTGCTCACGTAGGGCAAGATGGCCCAGGCGCTCACCACTCCCACCACCACGCTCATCAACGTGACGGCGGCGCGGCGGCGACCCCCGCGAACCTGACGACGGGTGCGACGCAAGAAGTCCCGTGGCGCGAAGGTCGCGGTCTCTCGAAGGTGGGCGAGAACGTGGACGCTCATCACCACGAACCACAAGAAGAACGAGGCGTGATGGATCTGCGAGAGTTGCGCGTGCATCGACACCGGGGCCACGATGACCAGTCCGACCCCGGAGAACAGCATCACCAGGGTCAAGACCACGATGATCGGACCGAGCAAGCGCAACAACGGCAACGGGGGGCCCTTACGGCGATACGAGTAGCTGCCCGAGTAGTAGCGGATGAAACGCCACGACGTGGTGGCGACCTTCAACAGGACCGGTGGTATCACCACGACACCCAAGAACACGTGTAGCCGGGTCTGCGCGTTGGCGACCGGCACCGTGAGACCCACCAGGAAGAGCAGCACGAGAAGCAGCGCCGCCACCATGGCGGTGAGCCTCTCGTTGCCGTCGACGCCACCGCTGCGCGAGGTTCGTCGTGGGGTCGGGGATCCTTTTTCGGTCAACGCCAACACCTCAACTCAGCGACGCGTTGGGCGAGACGTATCCCGCCAGAAGCGCCGTCCCCGATCCGGACACGTCAGCGTTGTACTCGTCGCTCTGGTATTCCACACGGCTGAATCCCGTGTGGCTACCGTCGCCGTTGATGGCGTTGGGACCAGAGGCGCCCGGAGTGACACTGACGACGATCGCCACGTGTTGGGCGACCAGGGCCTGTGCGTTGAGCCCGTAGACCGCCACGTCACCGGGTTGTGGCACGTAGGAGGAGCCGACCGGATGCCACGTGTGATGGCGCACTCCCCATTCGTAGAAGCTCGCCGACGAGGAATTGAGGTCGCCATTGATGTATTGGTACACCAGAGGCACCCCCGCCATTCGCCAGGCCCAAGCGGCGAAATCCGCGCACCATTGCTCGTCACGATTGGAATTCCCGCAGTCGGCCGGACCCGAGACCCAGTACGCACTGAACTTGTTGCAGTAGGTGTCCGCGGGCGAGGTCGAGTATCCGACCTCGCCCTGGGCGAAGGCGACGATGGCGGCGCGGGTCTGGGGAGAGGCCGTGGCGCCCGAGGTCAGGGCGAAGGACTGGCTCGAGGAGGACCGAGCGAAATTCATCGGCGGAGTGTGCGTGGCGTAGGCGACGCCCGCGGCGCCCACCACGGCCAGCAACGCGGTCGCCGACGTCGTCGCGCCACGGCGACGGCGACGGCGGCGTTCACGGCGGACGCTCAGTCGCGACACGACGCCGGCACGGCCACCGAGGAGGATGCGCACCACGCCACTGACTTTCGCCTCCCCTCGGCTCCCGCCTGGACCCGAGGCCCTCCAACGTAGGTCACGCCCCCCAAAGATGAGTAAGGACCGACTAAGGGATTATTAAAAGCCCCGCACGACGGGTCACGTCGCCGGCGGGGACACCGCCCGCATCAAGACCAGTCGCCCGATCCCCACACGGGCGTCAATCACCAGGTGAGGGCTTCGTCGCACCCGTGAGGGACCACCCGCCGGCAGCGACGAGAAGCGCTGGATCGCGACCCCGCGCAGGAAGAACGGCGTGTCGGGAGCGTCGGCCACGACGCCGATCCCCACGTTGGTCGTCAGACTGACGACGGCGTTGGCGGGCACCACAATCCTCAGCTCACCTGCGGCGACGCTGGCCGCGACGACCGAACCGGTGGCGGGGAAGTCGACCGCGCTGAGGTCGAGGGTGCCCATGCCGAATTCGACGTGGTACCCCCGCGCCACCTGCGCCAGGGAGGTCGGTTGCCATACGAAGTCTCCGTTGCCCCCCGCGAAGGAGACCCCGGTGGACTCCAAGAACCCCAAGGTCGTACCGACGAAGATGATCACGACGCTCATGAACGCGAGGAAGATGACGCCCACTATTCGCCGCAGGGTCACTCGGCGCGCGGGCGTCTTGATCGCGATGACGGCGAGCGCCATGAGAAACACCACCCACGCGAGAGCCAGTCCGGGTCCCAGGATCCGCAGATGTCGCGCCACCGCGACGGCCAAGACCATGACGACGACGACTGATGCGAGGACCGCGACCGAGAGTCGATGCGATGACGACACGGGGGTCGGATCACGACGAGTCGCGGCGTCGACGTCAGCCAGGGGCACGACGACCCACATCACGAGGTAGATCGCCACACCCAGGCCCCAGAACAAGGTGAGGACGGCGAAGGTGATTCGCACCAGATTCTCATTGATGTCGAAGCGTTCGGCGATGCCGCCTGACACTCCGGCGATCACTCGTCGCCCCCGACTGCGGCGCAGTCGCGCGGCTTGCGTGGACGCCGTCGCATCGACGGAGGGTCGGTCGCTGACCGACGGGTCCGGGTTGGCGGCGCTTGCCGCGTGATCCGCGCCCGCCGCGTCGTCCGCGTGGTCCGGCACATCGTCGAAGGGGGTGATCTCGCTCATGACCAGAGCCTAGGGCCGGTGATCAGGTACAACCATGGGGGTAAACCCTCATCGGGACGCCAGGTCTCAGGGTTTTCCCCCAGTGACGACGAAGCGACGTCGTGAGACAATGTGAACGGATTCAGAAAGGGCGGTCTACGGTGACGTCACCACTCCACTCACCCCTCCCCATTCTCGGTGTGCCACAGCGGCCCTTCGTGCGTTCGACCAACGCCGCGGTGCTGGGGGGGGTCTGCGCAGGAATCGCGGTTCGCCTCGGGGTCCGTGAGATCCTGGTGCGCATCATCGCGTGTCTCAGCGTCCTGTTCTTCGGTGTCGGAGTGCTCGTGTACATGGCGATCTGGCTCCTCGTCCCGCGATGGGGGGAGGAATCCAGCGTCGCGCAGCGACTGGTGGGATCGCGGCGTGAATCGCACATCATCATCTTCGCCCTACTGTCGGCGTTGATCGCCCTGTTGGCCCTGGGTGGTTTCGCGCGCAGTGGCACCGGAACGATCTCGTGGCCCCTCCTCCTCGGCGCCGTCGCCGTGATCGCCGTGTGGTTCGGTTCATCGCGCCAGGAGAAGGACCATCTCCAAGACATCATCAGCGCGACTCCAGTGCTGGGCAGCGCGTCCTCACACGGTTGGCGAGCCCTGGCGTGGCGATTCGTGCCGGGCGTGATCTTCTTGATCATCGGCCTGCAGACACTGCGTCGGATCGGCGGGGTCTGGGGTGGGGCGGTGCCCGCCATTCTGGGTGCGGGCGCCCTCGCGGTCGGCGCGGCGATCCTCCTAGCCCCCTGGTGGCTCGACAGCGTTCGCGACCTCTCTCGAGAACGCCGTGAGCGGGTTCGCGTCGAGGAGCGCGCGAAGCTCGCGGCACACGTGCATGATTCGGTCCTGCAGACGCTCACCTTGATCGAGAAGGCCGCCCAGAGCCCCGCCGACGTCATGCGTCTCGCCCGCGCTCAGGAGCGCGAACTCCGCCAGTGGCTCTTCGCCCCCGAGACGGGCGTCCCCTTAGACGACGCCCACGGCACCTTCTCTCAACAGTTACGCCGTATCGAAAGTGACATCGAGGGCGACTACGGCGTCATCGTGGAACTCGTGGTCGTCGGGGACTGTCCGGGCGACGCGAACGTCACCGCGCTGGCCAACGCCACGCGCGAAGCCGCGGTCAACGCCGCCAAGTGGGCGCGGGTACCGCGCATCTCGATCTACGGCGAGGTGGAGACCTCGGCCATCTCGGTCTACGTGCGCGACCGGGGGATCGGATTCGATCCCACGACGGTGGCGCACGATCGTCACGGCATCGCTCAGTCGATCGTGGGGCGCATGGCCTCACACGGCGGCGAGGCGACCATCACGTCAGTCCTCGGCGACGGCACTGAGGTGCACCTGTCGATGAGTCGCGTCACGGTGCCCTCGTGAGTCGACCGCGGGTCTTCCTGGTCGATGACCATGAGTTGATCCGCTCGGGCATCCGCGCGGAGATCGCCGCGCACGTCGAGCTCGTCGGCGAGGCCGATGAGGTGGACGCCGCCATCGAACTGATCGTCGAACGCACCCCCGACGTGGTGCTCCTCGACGTTCACATGCCCGACGGCGGCGGTCTCGCGGTCCTGTGCGCCGTGAGCGCCCAGGCACCCGACGTGCGGTTCCTCGCCCTGTCGGTGTCGGATGCGGCGAACGACGTGATCAGCGTGGTGCGAGCGGGCGCGCGAGGGTACGTCACCAAGAACATCCTCGGACCTGACCTGGTCGACGCGATCTACCGTGTGCACGACGGCGACGTCGTCTTCTCGCCGCGCTTGGCCGGATTCGTCCTCGACGCCTTCTCCACCAGCGAGCCGAGCTCGTCCCCCTCGGGTGTCGATCCCGACCTCGAGCAACTGACGCCTCGCGAGCGCCAGGTCCTGCGCCTCATCGCGCGCGGCTACATCTACCGTGACATCGCTCAACAGCTCGACATCTCCACCAAGACCGTCGAAAGTCACGTGTCGTCGGTGCTGCGCAAACTCCAGTTGTCCAACCGACACCAGCTGACGAACTGGGTGAGCGAGCGTCGCCTCACCTGAGACGCTGAGTCTCCCCCACCGCGATCGACCTCCGAGGGTGGCGACCCGCGAGGCGAGCGCACTCATAGACTGTGACCGGTCGACGCCGCCCGTCGACGACCCGCGACGTCGACGTGGAGGGAGTTGCGTCGAACCTGGCGCACCCGAGTCGGCGTCGAATCGACCTGCCCACCGACGCTTCGAGCAAAGGATCCCATGACCACCTCACTCGAGCGCGCGAACTACAAGGTCACCTTCGGGGTACTCGTGCTGGGGGTCTCGGCGTACGCGCTGCTGCAGTCCCTGGTGATCCCCGCCCTGACCACCATCCAGTCCACGTTGCACACCTCACAGAACACCGTGACGTGGGTGGTGACCGCCTACCTGCTGTCGGCGTCGATCTTCACGCCGGTGATGGGGCGCATCGGCGACATCTTGGGCAAGGAGCACGTCATGGTGGCCACGCTCGTGGCCCTGTCGGTGGGTTCGGTCATCGCCGGCCTCGCCAACAACATCACCCTGCTCATCATCGGGCGTGCGGTGCAGGGTATTGGCGGAGGCGTCATTCCCCTGGCCTTTGGCATCATCCGCGACGAATTCCCCCGGGAGAAATTGGCGTCGGCCATCGGGACGATCGCGGCCACCACCGCGGTCGGCGGTGGCGCCGGTCTCATCGTCGCGGGGCCGATCCTGCAAGGACTGGGTCTCCACTGGTTGTTCTGGATCCCTTTCGTCATGACCACCCTCGCCGCCGTACTGACCTACTTCTTGGTGCCCGAATCACCCGAACGCTCGCCGGGGCGGATCTCGGTCTCGGCGGCCCTACTGCTCTCCGCCTGGCTCGTCGCCCTACTGGTCGCGGTCTCGGAGGCGCCGACGTGGGGGTGGTTCTCGCTCAAGACGCTGGTCATCGGGGGCGTCGGAGTCGTGCTGCTCGTCGTGTGGGTCCTGGTCGAACTCCGGGTCAACGATCCGGTG
>JAJZFO010000311.1 GCA_021805305.1 Actinomycetes bacterium
CCGCGCCAGACGCTCAATCGCCTTACCGTCATCGTCCTGATCCAGTGGGTGGGGGCCACCCTGGGTCTCCCCCTGCTCGCCCTCTTCCTCGAACACCGGGGGGGCTCGCCCCACGTCATCGGACTCATCGTGGCGTCGTTCTTCATCGCGGGGGTGGCGACGCAGTTCTTCCTGGGTCGACTCGCCGACCGGTTCGGACGACGCCCGATCCTCGTCGCCAGCCTGATCGCCTACGGCCTCGCGTCGATGACCTACGCGCTGCCCTTGAGCGCCCCGTGGTTCGCCCTCACTCGCGTCGTCCAGGGTGCGTCGGCGGGGGCGCTCGAGGTGGCCTCGATGTCGGCCGTGGCCGCGCTCTTCGCGGAGGGGGAGCGCGGGCGGGCCGTCTCGCGCATCTTCGCCGCCCAGCTCACGGGGGTCGCCCTGGGCCCGCTGGCGGGGGTGCTCGCGTCGGTCAACGACCTGGGGTGGGTCTTCTTCGTCACCGGCGTCGTGAGCCTGATCGCGGCGGTCGTGGCCTACCACACCAACGTCGGGGACCGCGCCTACGACCCGACCCCCCTGGACGCGCTGCGCTGGAACCGTCCCCTCGCCGGCGCACTCGTCGCCGCGTCGGCGACGGGTCTCGCGGTCGGCGTCTACGAGACGTGCTGGAGCCTGTTGATGCACGCCCACCACGCGTCCACCCTGCAGATCCGACTCAGCTGGACGATGTTCGCCCTCCCCTTCGTCATCTTCAGTCGCCTCGGGGGCTGGATCGCGGACCACCTGAACCGCCGGGTGACCGCGTTGTTGGGACTCCTCAACGGCGCCGCGTTTCTCGCCACCTACCCGCACATCCACAACAACGTCGTCATGCTCTTCGTCGGTTCGGCCGAGTCCGTCGGCGCCTCGCTCTCGTCGCCCTCGATCGTCTCACTCCTCAGCCAAGGGGCGCGTCCGCGAGAACTCTCCCGTCGCCAGGGGCTCTACGCCACCTCGACCACCGCGTCCCTGGCCCTCGCGTCGATCACTTCGGGCTTCATGTTCACGGTGAATACCGCACTCCCCTTCACCGTGATCGCCGTCACCTCGGCCGGTCTCGCGGTCTCGACGGTGTTCGTGTGGCGCGGAGTGCGCGGACGCATCACCCCCGCGGTCCTCGAAGACGGCCGCGGCGCCTAGTTGTCTCCCTGGTTACCGCCGTCGTCGCCCCCCACGCGCACCACGTGATACGCCGGCGTGGAGATGGCCGTCGACGCGCTCGCACTCGTGGTCGAGGCCTCGCTCGACGACGTCGAGGCGACGGTTTTCGCGGGCGTCAACGCGCTCGAGGACGACGCGCCCTGGCTGATGAACGTGACGGCGAGGCCCGTCACGGCGACGAGGACGAGGGCGCCGGTGACGCTCACGCGGCGCACCAACTGCTTCTTGTGCGGACGATACATGGGTCCTCCTCGGGACGAAAGAATCTGACTCCCCCAGTGTGGCGGGGGCGTATGAATCGGCCCGAAGTACGCCCTAATAGGTCGGTAATAAAAGTCGAGAGAATTAACACGACTGCCCGAGGGCCACATAAATTTTCGGTAAGACTGGTGCCGTACGACTAGCCCCTCACGGAGTCGGCACAGGTGAAGACCATCTAGTAGGGAGGACCACTCAGTGGCAATCACGCAGGTACACGACGGAGCGATCGGCGACGAGGCGTTCAAGGTCGAGACGCACGGCATCGACTTCATCCCCGAGAATCAACGATGGGCCACCCCGCGCAACATCGGCGCCATGTGGGCCGGGTCGGCGATCAACGTCGAATACTTCATCTACGGCGCGCTGTTGATGGGTTTCGGCTTCAGTTTCTGGACCGCGGTGAGCATCATCGTCATCGGCAACGTCTCGTTTCTGTTGTTGGGCGTCGCGTCGCTGCAGGGTCAAGAGACCGGCACGACGGCGTTCACCGCCTCCCGCGCCGCGTTCGGCACCCGCGGTTCGCGCGTCGTCTCCTTCTTCAACTGGATCACCCAACTGGGCTTCGAGACCGAGGGACTGATCCTGATCGTGGGGGCGGCCATTGTGTTGAGCCAGTACGCCGGATTCAACCCCAACGGTACGGTCAAGGTGATCTTCATCGTCGTGGCGGCGACGATCCAAGCGGTCATGCCCTACCTCGGTCACGCGACGATGGTCAAGGTCCTGCGCGCGCTGATCGTGCCCTTCGCGGTCATCTTCGCCATCTTCGTCGTCTTCGAAGCCCGCCACGCCCACCCGGGGGCCGTCACGGTCTTCGCCCACGGCTGGGAACCCTACAGCGCGGGCCTGGCCTTCACCATCGCCCTCTCCGGCCTGGGGTGGACGGAGTGCGGCAACGACTACACCCGTTACCTACCGCGCGAATCGAAGAAGGGAGCGGTCGTCGGGTGGATCTTCGTGGGCACCGCCCTCCCCGAGATCGCCATGATGATCATGGGCGCCCTCGCCTTCAGCTTCCTATCGAATACGAACGTCTGGAACAGCGCCAACCCCTTCGAGGCCCTCTTCCACCAGGCGGGCCTGCCCTCGTGGTTCGTGGTCGTCTTCTTGGTCTTCGCCATCGTGCAGCTCTTCGGCATCAACTCCCTGGACCTCTACTCCTCGGGTGTCTCGGTGCAGGCGATGGGCATCCACCTCAAGCGCTACCAGGCGGTGATCATGGACTCGATCATCGCCTGCGCCCTGACCATCTGGGCGACCTTCGGATCGTCGTTCTCGCTCTACATGAAGGACTTCGTCGGCGTGATCATCGTGTGGATCGCCCCGTGGTTTGGGATCTACGTCACCGACTGGCTGATGCGGCGCTACCGCTACAACGCGGCCGAGATGCAAAAGACGACGTCGGACAGCATCTATTGGGGTCGCGCCGGCTTCAACTGGAACGCGATTGTCGCCTTCGTGGTGGGCCTCGTGCTCGCCACGAGCGCCTACTCCAAGGCGCCGCCACCGGTCAACTTCCCCCTGCACTGGATGACCCCGTTCTCGAATCACTTCGGGGCCTTCTACTGCGACGGCAGCGCCGCGGCGAAGTGCGGGCCGGCGGGCTGGTTCGGGGGCGCCGACATGTCGGTGTTCTTCGGGGTGCTCTCGGCCGCCCTCCTCTACTTCATCTTGGAGAAGGTGACCGGTAACGTCGCGCGCCAGGTGGCGCGACAGAAGGAACTCGAGCCCCAGCTCTAGTGGGCGCCCGGCCCCCTCACCCCACCCAGTCCTCGACGTAGCCGCCCGCCGCATCCGGGCGAAAGACCGGAATCGCACCGAGCGCGTGCACGCGCGCCGCGTCCTCACCGAGCGCGGCGCGCCACAGCGACGCCTCGGTCACCAGCGTGCCGATGGCCACCACGTTCGCCCCGACTCCGTGGAGCAAACGTAACGCCGCCCCCGTGGACGCGCCCGTCGAGATGACGTCGTCGACCAGGGCCACGCGCCGCCCCGCCACGTCACCGATGCGCGCGCGATCGAAGAGCAGACGTTGTTCGCCGTCAGTGGTGATCGAGCGCACCGGCTCACTCACGGCGTCGGCCAAGTGGATCTTGGGGGTCTTGTGCAGGATCACGTACTGATCGAGACCCAGCGCGCGCGTGACCTCAATGGCGACGGGGATCCCCATCGTGGCCACCGTCGCGACGATGTCCACGCCGTAGGGCTCCAGCACGCGTGCGAGCTCCTGGCCGGCGCGACGCATGAACTCCACCCCCATGTCCACCGTGATCAGCAACGCCAGGGCGAGCTGGGGCGAGAGGGGCACGAGGGGCAACTCGACGCGCTGACTGCCGACCGACACCGGGTACGTGGAACGACTCACGACGTTGGAGCATACTGAAGCCATGACGACCGACGAGCCCCTCGACCCATCACTGGCCGCGACCATGCTGCGCACCGCGCTCGACGAAGCGCGCGAGGGCCTGCGCGAAGGGGGGATCCCCATCGGCGCGGCGCTCTTCACTCGTGCGGGCGAACTTCTCGGGGCGGGTCACAATCGCCGCGTCCAAGACGACGACCCGTCGGTGCACGCCGAGACCGACGCCTTTCGTCGCGCGGGGCGGCGTCGCCACTACCGCGACACCGTGATGGTGACCACCCTCTCACCCTGTTGGTACTGTTCGGGCCTCGTGCGTCAGTTCGACATCGGGGCCGTGGTGATCGGGGAGGCCACCAATTTCCACGGGGGTCACGACTGGCTCGCGCAACTCGGGGTCGAGGTCCTCGTCCTCGACGACGCCGACTGCACGCGTCTGCTCGCCTCGTTCATCCACGAGCACCCCACGGTGTGGTCCGAGGATATTGGTCTGTGATCAGCGCACCGGGGGACCGAAGAGTCGATCGCCCGCGTCGCCCAGACCCGGCGTGATGTACCCGATCGAGGTGAGTTCGTGGTCCAGGGCGGCGGCGACGACCCGCACGTCGGGGTGCGCCGCGCGCACCGCGTCCAGACCCGGCTGGGCGGCGATGAGGCAGAGCGCCGTGATCTCACCGGCGTGACGCTCGCGCAGCATGTCCAGTACCTGGATCAGCGACCCGCCCGTCGCGAGCATCGGATCGCACAAGACGACGGGGGCGCCCTCGAGGTCCTCGGGCAAGCCATCTAAGTAGACGTCGGCGCGCAGCGTCTCCTCGTTGCGCCGCAGACCCACCAAGCACACCCGGTGCCGGGGCAGGACCTCCTGCACCGCCGGCGTCATGCCGAGACCAGCGCGCAGGATGGGGACGATGACGAACGGGGTGTCCACGCGCACCGCGGGAGCGCCGTCCACCACCGGGGTGTCGACCGTGGTCGCGGTGACCGGGATGTCGCGAAACGCCTCGTAGGCGAGAAATCGCGAGATCTCCCCGGACAAGCGCAGGAAATCGGCGTTCGACGTGGTCTTGTCACGGAGTTGACGGACCTTGTCCTCGATGAGGGGGTGCTGGACGATGAGCGGAGAGGGCACGAGGTCACCTTAGGCCGTGCGCGTGGTCGGCGACGGTCGGCGGGACGCGCCGGCCCAACGGTCCTCGAGGTTCGACCGGTACGCTGACTCGGTGCCGAACTCCCCCGCCGCTCGCTCGCGCGAACACGAGGGCGACGCGAATCCGCTCGGCGGGGTCCGCTCGAACTACCCGGGCCCGCGCGCCGACATCTCACGGGATCCCCGTCTGACGTGGTGGCGTCGCGTCCTGCCCATCATCGCCTCGCACCGCTGGCCCTTCGCGGCGTCGATCGTGCTCTCCTTCGCCAGCCTCATCTTTCAGACCCTGGTCCCCAACCTGCTCAATCACGCCATCACCGATTCACTCGAACGGCGCCGAGCGCCCCTGCACCACGCCGTCCTCGAGATCGTCGTGTTCGCGGTCGTGGCCGGCGCGACGGGCATCCTCTCGCGCCAGTACCTGTTCCGCACGGCCTTCGAGGTCGAAGCCGACCTGCGCTCGCTGATCTACGAGCACCTCGCCGGGCTCTCCTTCAGTTTCTTCGACCGGGTGCAGTCCGGACAGTTGATCAGCCGGGCCAACTCCGACATCCGCAGCGTGCAGATGTACTCGACCTTCGCGCCGCTCATCCTCGTCCAGAGCAGCATCGGCGTCCTCGCGTTCGTCTTCATGCTCCAGATCGACCCCCTGCTGGCGTGCGTGGCCATGGTCGTGATGCCCCTGCTCTACGTCGTCGGCGTGAAGATGCGCCGCGTCCTCTTCCCCATCTCGTGGATCACCCAGGCGCGGCTGGCCGACGTGGCGACGATCGTCGACGAAAACGTCAACGGGGTGCGCGTCGTGAAGTCCTTCGCCCAGGAACGCGCCGAGGTCAATCGACTGGCCGACGCCGCCGAGCGGGTCGCCTGGGCCTACGTCAAGGACGCCCAGATACGCGGTCAGTGGTCGCCGTGGGTGCAGAACCTCCCCCAGCTGGGTTTGGCGCTGGTCCTGGTCGTCGGCGGGATCATGGTGATCCACGGGGGACTGAGCATCGGCGCGATCCTGGCCTTCAACGCCTACCTCTTGATGCTCCAGGCGCCCTTCATGATGTTGGGCCAGTTGGTCATGATGGGTCAGCGCGCCAAGGCCAGCGCGGAGCGGATCTTCGAGATCCTCGACGAGCGCCCCGACGTGGTCGACCGCCCGGGCGCGTACGACCTAGTCGAGGTCCGCGGCGCCCTCGACTTCGATCACGTGCACTTCGGGTACGGACCCGACACGGAGATCCTGCGCGACTTCGACGTCCACGTCGACCCCGGCGAAGTGGTCGCGTTGGTGGGACGGACCGGGTCGGGCAAATCCACCGTGGCCCGCCTGGCCACGCGCTTCTACGACGTGACCGGCGGCGCGGTGCGCCTCGACGGCCACGACGTGCGCGACGTGACCCTCGAGTCCCTGCGCGCGAGCGTGGGCGTCGTGCTGGACGAACCCTTCTTGTTCTCGGTCAGCGTGCGCGAGAACATCGCCTACGGGGCGCCGCGCGCGTCCGACGACGAGATCGAGGCCGCGGCGCGAGCGGCGGCGGCCGACGGCTTCATCCGCGAACTCCCCGACGGGTACGACACGGTGATCGGCGAGCGCGGGTACACCCTCTCGGGCGGCCAACGTCAGCGCATCGCCATCGCGCGCACGCTGCTGGTCAATCCCCCCGTCCTCATCCTCGACGACGCCACCAGCGCCATCGACGTGCACGTGGAATCGACGATCTACGACGCCCTCGCCACCCTCCTCGCGACGCGCACCACCCTCGTCATCGCGCACCGCGTCTCCACCATCGCGCTCGCCCGGCGCGTCATCGTCCTCGAGGACGGACGCGTCGTCGGCGACGGGACCCACGAGGAACTCCTCGCGTCGTCGCCGCTCTACGGCGAGATCTTGGCCCAGACCATGGACGGCGGGCACTAGTGGCCTGGGGTGGCGGCTGGGGCGTGGGCGGGGGCGCGATGGTGGGCGGGCGGGGCCCGGCCACGGGGTTGCCCTTCGGGGGTATTCCCAGTGAATTGGCCGAGGAGGCCGCCAAATTGGTGGCGGGTGAACCCGCGCGCGCGCCCGCGGACCTCGAGTTCCACCAACGACCCTCGGCGCAGGAGCGTCAACGGTTGACCTTGCCGGCGATGCTACGGGTCTACCCCCGTCTGGTCCTGGGCGGTTCACTCCTCGTGATCGTCACCAGCCTGCTCCTGCAGGCCGGACCGCTGCTCACCGAATACGCCATCAACGACGGCATGGTCACCGGTCACCACTCCGTCCGGGTCGTCGTGGTGTGCGCCCTGCTCTACCTGGTGCTCGCCGTGGCGTCGGCCTACGGCCAGCGCCTCCAGGCCGTGGTCACCGGGACGTTGGCGGCGCGCGTGATGCACGACCTGCGCATCCGCGTCTTCACGCACCTGCAGCGCCTCAGCCTCGACTTCTTCACCGACGAGAAGGCCGGCGTGCTGATGAGCCGCATGACGAGCGACATCGAGAACCTGCAGCAACTCGTCCAGGACGGCATCAGTTCCTTCGCCCTGCAGGGCCTCACCATGGTCGTGATCACCGTCGTCCTCTTCAACCTCAACGTGCTCCTCGCCACCTGGACGGTGGTGCTGGTGGTCCCACTCCTGGTGGGCTTCTCGATCTGGTTCCACCGGGCGTCCCAGACCGGCTACCTGCTCAGCCGCGACCGCATCGCCAACGTCCTCGCGGACCTCTCCGAGTCGCTCTACGGCATCCGGGTGGTGACGGCGAACAACCGGCAACGCCGCAACATCCGCAACCACCGCCACGTGGTGGGCGCCTACCGCGACGCCAACTTCTACACCGGACGCGTCAACGCGATCTACGGTCCGGCCACCCTCACGATCGGCATCCTCGGCCAGGCCCTGCTGCTGGGCATCGGGGGCGACATGGTGCTGCGTCACCAACTCAGCATCGGCGCGTTGGTCGCCTTCTTCCTCTACCTCAGCCGCTTCTTCCAGCCCATCCAGTTACTCGTGCAGCAGTACAGCTCCCTCCAACAGGGCCGCTCGTCGGTGATCCGTTTACGCGAACTCCTCGAGACGCCCCCGAGCGTGGACGAAGCCGAGGACGCCGAGGACCTCCCGACGCTCAGTGGACGACTGACCTTCGAGCACGTGAGCTTCGGTTACGACCCGCACCGGCCCGTGCTGGTGGACGTCAACTTGGAGATCGCGCCGGGCGAATCGGTGGCCTTCGTGGGGCCCACCGGGGCGGGCAAGTCGACGCTGGCGAAACTGGCCAATCGCTTCTACGACCCCACGGCGGGGCGCGTGCTGCTGGACGGGATCGACGTGCGGGGCGTGACGCTGCGCTCCCTCCGGTCCCAACTCGGGGTCGTGCCCCAAGAACCCTTCCTCTTCGCCGGCTCCATCCGCACCAACCTCCGTTTTGGGCGACCCGACGCCACCGACGAGGAGATCGACGACGCGGTCGCCGTGGTGGGACTGAGCGCCTTGATCGAGCGGCTCCCCCTGGGTCTGGACACCGAGGTCCACGAGCGCGGACAGACGCTCTCGTCGGGGGAACGACAACTCCTGGCCCTGGCCCGCGCCTTCCTCGCGCGGCCGCGCCTCCTGATCCTCGACGAGGCCACGTCGTCGCTCGACCTGCGCAGTGAGACCATCATCGAACGCGCCCTCGACCACCTCCTCGAGGGGCGCTCGGCCATTCTGATCGCGCACCGCCTCACGACCGCCCAGCGCGCCGACCGCATCGTGGTCGTCGGCGACGGGGGCGTCGTCGAGATGGGCACGCCCGCGGAGCTCATCGCGCGCGGGGGGGCGTACGCGCACATGCACGCCGCCTGGCTGGCCTCGGGCGGGCGCGACTCCACGCGCGGCTAGCCACGGCGCCGTCCTCGCCCGGATTCACCACCGGGGTCACGCTCTCCCCTACGCTGGCCACGGGGGCGACACGGCCCCCCTCTTTCAAAGGCTGGTGACAACGTGGTCACGCGTCCCAACGAAACGGGTACCGAGGACTTCAACCCTTGGACCCACGTCTCTTCACTCATCCGTCACGCGGGCCATCTCTTGGGCCTCGACGACGGCATGATCAAGCGCATCATCACCCCCGAGCGGATCCTCGAGGTGGCCGTTCCGGTGCGCCTCGATTCGGGCGCCGTCGAGATGTTCACCGGCTGGCGCATCCAGCACGACACCTCGCGCGGCCCCGGCAAGGGCGGTATCCGTTTCCACTCGAGTGTCAACGTCGACGAGATCTTGGCGCTGAGTGCGGACATGTCGATCAAGTGCGCGGTGGTGAACATCCCCTACGGGGGCGCCAAGGGCGGCGTGCGCGTCGACCCCACCACGCTCTCGCGCGGCGAGCTCGAGCGACTGACGCGTCGCTACGCCTTCTCCATCGCGCCGGTGATCGGTCCCGAGACCGACATCCCCGCCCCCGACGTGAACACCGACCCCCAGGTCATGAGTTGGATCATGGACACCATCACGATGCTGCGCGGGTACTCCGCGCCCGGGGTCGTGACCGGCAAGCCCCTGGCCATCGGCGGCACACTCGGTCACTCGGGCGCGACGTCACTGGGCGTCACGATCTGTACGCTCGCGCTGCTCAAGAACCTCGCGCGCTCCCCCGAGCACGAACGCGTCATCGTCCAGGGCTACGGCAAAGTCGGGGCCCCGCTGGTCCAGTTGTTGAGCGAGCGCGGCATGACGGTCGTGGGCGTCGCGGACGTGCACGGCGCCATCCACGTACCGGGGGGCATCGACCCCGGGGCCCTCGCGCGTCACGTGGCCGAGGCGGGGTCCGTGGTCGGCTTCGCGGGCGCCGACGTCGTGCCCCTCGACGACTTCTTCAGCGTCCCCTCGGACATCGCCATCCCGGCCGCCCTGGGCGGCGCCATCACCGAGCAGATCGCGACCACCTTGCGTCTCATGGTCGGTGGAGACCAGGAAGTCTCGCGCTTCCGCGATCCCGTCATCAACGAAGACTATGACGTTCAGCTTCGCCTGCGCGAGGAGGACCGGCG
>JAJZFO010000041.1 GCA_021805305.1 Actinomycetes bacterium
CCGACGGCGTCCCCGACGACGTCCTCGTCGAAGAGTCACTCAATGAACACTTCGACGTCCGAGTGGAGATCCTACGAAGTGCCAACAGCGGCATCGTCGTCGTACCGCGACGTTCCAGAAAGAAGACCCCCCATGACTGAAGACGCGCCACGGCTCGCTCCGCACGAACCCACGG
The DNA here is from genome assembly GCA_021805305.1 of Actinomycetes bacterium. Next base: position 176 of record JAJZFO010000041.1, read on the forward strand.
AACTGAGGAGGGCCGACTCGCTGGTCCTCATAAATACCGGCGATGGTAAGGGCAAGTCGTCCGCCGCATTCGGGGTGATGGGCAGAGCGTGGGCGCGCGGTTGGCGGGTCTGCGTCGTCCAATTCCTCAAGAGCGGCAAGTGGCGCTCCGGCGAGCACAAGCTCGCGTTGGAGCTCGGGATCGAATGGCAGTCACTGGGCGACGGTTTTACGTGGGAATCGACCGACATGGATGAGACCGCGGCGAAGGGTCGTCACGCCTGGGAGGTCGCACGCGCGCGCATCGAGAGCGGGACTTACGAACTGGTGATTCTCGACGAAATGACCTACGCCGTCAACTACGGCTGGATCGCCCTCGAGGACGTGATCCGAGTCATCCAGAATCGGCCGCGCACGACCAACGTCATCATCACCGGGCGAAACGCCGCGCCCGAACTCATCGCGATTGCGGACACGGTCACCGAGATGCGTATGGTCAAACATGCCTACGATCAGAGAATCCGTGCGATGAAGGGAATCGAGTTCTGATGCGGCCCGAGCTGAGTTCGCGCGCTGCGCACGGGGTCGACCTGGGTCTCCTCGCGTGGCGATTCGACCGGCCGATGATCGTGGCCTCGACCGCGGCGACGGGCGGGGGCTACGGGGAGCGACAGTGGGTCCTTAACCTGCAGGTCCCCCACGACTACCAACGCACCGACATTGAACGGCACGTCGCGGAGATGGCCGGAGAACTCCAACTACGCGGCGAGGGTGTCGGCATGCTGACCGCGGCGTCGGTGAGGGACGTGGCGCACGCGCACGAGATGGGAGTCGATGTCTGGGCGACGGTGGGAGTCAAGAAACCAATCTGGGCGGCGAGTGTCGAGCACGTCGACCAGGACCACGCCGCGCCGGGCACGATCAACATCGTCGCCGTCCTCCCGGCTCGCCTCTCCGGCGGCGGTCTCTTGAACGCTCTCACCACCGTGACCGAGGCCAAATCGCAAGCCCTGTGGGATGGCGGTATCGCCGCCACCGGCACGGCGTCGGACGCCGTCTGCGTGGTCTGTCCGGCGAGCGATACCTCGGATCCGTTCGGTGGGCCCCGTTCCGTCTGGGGATCGCGACTGGCGCGGGCGGTGCATCGCGCGATCCTCTCGGGGCTCGAGGGGGGTGATCGGTGATCACCCTGGTACTCGGTGGGGCGCGCTCGGGTAAGTCCGCGGTCGCCGAGGCGTTAGTGGCCCGGAGCGGTCGGTCGGTCACCTACGTCGCCACCGCCGACCCGGACCACGACCCCGAGTTTCTCTCTCGCGTCGCGCAACACCGACAACGTCGGCCGAGTGATTGGGTGACCGTCGAGTGCGGCGTTGAGTTGGCGGCCGTCGTGGCCGAACTGGGCGGGGTGGTATTGATTGACTCGTTGGGTGCGTGGCTCGCGCGATGGCCGGACTTCGCGGCGAACGTCGCGACCCTGCTCGAGGCGTTGGAGCGAGTGAGGGGCGACGTCGTCGTCGTGTCCGACGAAGTGGGTCTCGGGGTGCACCCCACGAGCGAGGTCGGTCGGGCGTATCGCGACGCGCTGGGCACCCTCAATCAGTCGGTGGGGGACCGCGCCGATACCGTGCTCCTCGTCGTCGCCGGTCAGGTACTGGCCCTCAAGGGCGGCCACCACTCGTGAGGCGCGCGTTCGCGTTCCTGAGCGTGTTGGGCGGCGCCGCCACGCCCACGCCGATGACCTTCGCCTGGTTCCCCTTCGTCGGCGCGGTGCTCGGACTCGTCGTGGGCGGCGCCTGGTGGGCGAGCGATCGGCTCTGGCCCGCCGGCGTCGCCGCCGTGGTCGCCGTCATTGTCGACCTCGTGCTCACCGGACTCTTACACTTTGACGGACTCGCCGACGCGGGTGACGGTCTCCTGGCGCCGATGCCGCGCGAACGACGGCTCGCGGCGATGACCGACCCCGCGATCGGCGCCTTCGGTCTGGTGAGCGTGGCGGCGATCCTCCTCTTGAGGGTCAGCGCACTGGCCGCGACGCCTCCCTCGATCCTCGCCATTGCGGGTCTGTGGTGCGCGTCGCGAACGTCGATGCTGGCGATCTCGTTACTGCTGCCCTACGCCCGCGGCGACGGTATCGTGCGCTCCTTCTTGGGTGCGGCGCCGCGCTCGCGCGCGCACCGGCGACTGCTCGAGGCGACGGTGGGGATCGGCCTGCTCGCGGCGGCGGCGTTGCTCGCCGGCGCACGGTCGCGCCGCGGAATAGCGGCGTTGGGCGCCGAGCTCGCCGCCATCGCGGTCGTGGCCGTGTTGTCGTGGCGCAGGGTGGGCGGCTACACCGGCGACGTCCTGGGGGCCTCGGGCGTGGTGGGTGAGACGCTGGGCCTGCTCGTCCTGGCCCTACGATGACGCGACCGCTCCTTCGCCCTCGACCCCGGTGGTTAATCGGCGCGGCGTGTGGCGTCTTCATCGATCGCTTAGTGGGTGAACCACCGACGTCGGTGCACCCACTGGTCTACTTCGGACGAGCGATGGACACCGTCGAGCGCGTCCTCTATCGCGACAGTCGTCACCGAGGAGTAGTGCACGTCCTGACGGGTACGTGCCTGGGCGCCGTCGCCGGACTGGTCGTGCGATCGACCGCTCTGGCCAGCTACGTGGGCGTCGGGGGTCGCGCGCTCGGTGAGGCGGCCAACGCAGTGGGGGAGGCCCTGGCGCGGGGCGACCTCCAACGGGCGGGCGAACTCCTGCCCGCCCTCGTCGGGCGTGACGCCCGTACTCTCGACGAGGCGGAGATCGCTCGGGCCGTCGTCGAATCGGTCGCGGAGAACACCGTTGATGCGGTGGTGGCGCCGGTGATGTGGGGGGCGTTGTGCGGCCCCGCCGGGGTCCTCGCGTACCGGGCGATCAATACGCTCGACGCGATGGTGGGCCACCATGGCGCGCGCTTCGAGAGATACGGGTGGGCCAGTGCCCGACTCGACGACGTCGTGAACTTCGTGCCGGCGCGCGCCGCGGCCCTCCTGGTCGCCCTCGTGCGGCCCCTCGCCACCGCCGACGTCGTCCGCGGTGTCTTCGCGCAGGCGCCGGCGCATCCGTCGCCGAACTCCGGCGTGGGCGAAGTCGCCTTTGCGGCGGCGCTCGGCCTGCGCCTGGGTGGCCGCAACGAGTACGACGGACGCGCGGAAGTGCGACCCCCGCTCGGCTACGGTCGTGCGGCCCGGGGCGCCGACATCGCGAGGTCGACGAGATTGGCCCGCGACGTTGCGACGACGCTCGCCCTCGTCGTGATGGTGGCGGGTGTCGTGTTCCGCGAGCCGCGCAGAATATCGTGACGCTCGAGGCCGGTGCGCACGGTGGCGACGGACCACGATGGGCGAGGTTGCTCGGCGTCCCGGTCGAGTCGGTGCTCGACCTCTCGCAGTCACTCAACCCTCTCGCCATCGATCCGCGACCTATCCTGCGCAAGCACCTCGACGCCATCGGGCGCTACCCGGATCCCGCAATCGCGACGCGGGCTTTGGCGTCGTCCATGGGCGTCGACCCCGAGCGCCTCCTCCTGACCAACGGTGGTGCGGAGGCGATCAGTTTGGTCGCTTCGTTGATTGGCGGGACGGTCCGTGAACCAGAATTCTCTCTTCACCCTCGCGGGGGCGGCCCACTCTGGCGATCGAATCCGCATAATCCCCTCGGATCGCTCGCGCACGACGACGACGAAGCGGCGGTGTGGGACGAGGCGTTCTATCCTCTGGCGACCGGCCGCTGGACTCGCGGCGACGAGGGCAGCATCGTCGTGGGTTCGTTGACGAAACTCCTGGCGTGTCCGGGTCTTCGTATCGGCTACGTCCTCGCGGATCCCACGTTCATCGTCGCCTGTCGCACGCGTCAGCCCGCCTGGTCGTTGAACGGTCTGGCGTGCGAGGCGTTGACCGATCTCCTCGAACCGGTCGAACTCGCGTCGATGAGTCGGGGCGTGGCGAAACTTCGAGAGGACCTCCGTGAGGTGCTCACCCGTCACGGACTCGACCCTCGACCGTCGTCGGCCAATTGGATTCTGGTGGACCAACCCGCCCTGCGTGAGGTGTTGATGGAGCAGCTGATCGTGGTCCGCGATTGCACAAATTTCGGACTCACGGGGGTGGCGCGCATCGCGGTGCCCCGTAGTGACGGCATCGCCCGACTCGACCGAGCCCTCGCCGAGTCGCGTGAGCGCCTCGCACTGATTCGCGACGGGGCCCGTTCCGCGCAGTCGACCGATGGATGAAAATGGAGAGAGCAATGAATTATGAATCATTCGATGAACTGCGGTCGCGGATTCGACCGGTCGACCCCGTGGCGGCCGCGGCGGCCGTGTCGCGACACGCCCGCCTGACCAAGCCCGTGGGTTCCCTCGGTCGCCTCGAGGACCTCGGCGTTCAACTGAGCGCCATCGCTCGGGTCTGTCCGCCCCCGCTCCCCGAACCCGTCACCATCGGCGTCTTCGCCGGCGATCACGGCGTGGTGGCGTCGGGCGTCACGCCGTGGCCCTCCGAGGTGACCGCGCAGATGGTCGCCAATTTCTGCTCCGGCGGTGCCGCGATCAACGTGATAGCGCGCTTGGTGGGGGCCGAGGTGGTCGTCGTCGACGTGGGTGTCGCGACCCCCATCCCGGGTGAGGCGGCCGGTTTGCGGCACCGCAACGTGGCGAAGGGCACGGCGAACTTGGCGCGAGAGGCCGCCATGACGCGCGAACAGGCGACGGCCGCCCTCAACGTGGGCGCGCAGATGGGCGCTGAAGCGATAGCCCAGGGAGCTCGCATGCTCGTCACGGGGGACATGGGTATTGGTAATACCACGCCGTCGGCGGCCCTCGTCGCGGTGTTCACCGGCACCAGCCCCCACCTCGTGACGGGTCGCGGCACGGGAATCGACGACGCGACGTGGGACCTGAAGACGTCGGTGATTGAAGGAGCGCTCCGCCGAATCCTCCCGGGGGCGGCCCCCCTCGACATCGTGGCGGAACTCGGAGGCCTGGAAATTGCGGCGATGGCCGGTTTCATCGTCGCCGGCGCCGCCGCCGGCGTGCCCGTCGTCATCGACGGGGTCATTTCGGTGGCGGCGGCCCTGGTCGCGACCGCCTTCGCGCCCGACGTCACGGGCTACCTGGTGGCCGGTCACCGTTCGAGTGAGCCGGGCGCCACCGTGGGCATGGCCCACATGGGTCTGGAACCACTGCTCGATTTGGCGTTACGGCTCGGTGAGGGTACCGGGGCGGCCCTGGCCATCCCCCTCGTGCAGGCGGCGGCGCGCATCCTGGGTGAGATGGCCACGTTCGATTCCGCCGGCGTCACCGAACGCGGGGGCGGCGACCGGTAGTGGGTTCGTCACTCCTGATCCTGGGGACGACGTCGGGCGCGGGCAAGAGCACGGTGGTCACGGGGCTCTGTCGTTGGCTGCATCGCCAGGGGATAGCCGTCGCTCCCTTCAAGGCCCAGAACATGTCGCTGAACTCGTACGTCACCGTCGATCACGGTGAGATGGGTCGCGCCCAGGCGGTCCAAGCGCAGGCCTGTGGCGTCGTGCCCGACGTCGTCATGAACCCCGTACTCCTCAAGCCCGGGTCCGATACGACGAGCCAGCTCATCGTGTTGGGTCGTCCGGTCGGCGAACTCGACGCGGCCCGAGGATGGCGTCGCAAGGAGGGGCTCCTCGACGTCGTGCTGGAGGCCTACCGCGACCTGCGACAGCGATTCGACGTAGTCGTCTGCGAGGGCGCGGGCAGTCCCGCCGAGATCAATCTGCGGTCGTCGGACATCGTTAATCTGGGCTTCGCGCGCGCCGCGGGCGTACCGGCCGTACTGGTGGGCGATATCGACCGCGGGGGTGTCTTCGCTTCACTGGTGGGGACGATGGCGGTGTTGGACGCCGACGACCAGGACCTGGTCCGCGGGTTCATCATCAACAAGTTCCGCGGGTCGAAGGAACTCCTCGCCGACGGCGTCCGTGAGTTGGGGGCGCTGACGGGTCGAACGACCCTGGGGATCCTGCCCCTCCTGCGCGGCCTCGAGATCGACGCGGAGGACGCCACTGACTTCACCAGCTGGACCGACGTGGGCCCCCCGGTGGGCGAGGACCTCCTGAGCGTGGGCGTGGTGGTGTTCCCGCGGGCGTCGAACCTCACCGACGTCGACCCGTTAGTCGACGAACCGGGAGTGGCGTTAACGGCGATCTACCGTCCCGCACAGATGCACGGGTGCGATCTCGTGATCCTTCCCGGGACGCGCGCGACGGTCCACGACCTCGCCTGGCTGCGTGCTCGGGGATTCGAGGACGCCCTGCGCCGTCGGGCGGCCGAGGGGCGGCCGATCCTGGGGATTTGCGGTGGCTATCAAATGTTGGGGACGACGATCGACGACGACGTGGAGAGCCGGGCCGGTCGAGTCGCCGGCCTCGCACTGCTGCCGGTACGGACCGTGTTTCAGTCCGAGAAGGTGGTCACGCAACAGCAACTGGCGATGCCCGACGCCACGACGATCAGGGGATACCAGATTCACCACGGCCGGGTCCTCGTCGAGGGCGGGAGCGATTTTCTTCCGGGCGAGGGCTGCGTGGAGGGAACCGTCGCGGGGAGTACCTGGCACGGTCTCTTCGAGAACGATCGGTGGCGCCGGCGATTCTTGACCGAGGTCGCCGCGACCGCGGGCCGGCGTTTCGTCGCGGCGGACTCCCCGGATTTCGCCCAACGGCGCGAGGACCGCATCGACGCCCTGGCGGACCTGATCGAAGAACATCTCGATACCGCGGCGGTGTGGTCGATTCTCGAGGACAGCGAGCGACGGGTCCTCCCGCACGTGACCCTCGACCTCGGGTGACACCGATGAAGAATCGGTACCCACTGGATTGATGCTAAACCGCGGGCCGCCGGGGCCGTCACTGGTCGTCGAGGGTCGCCCGGTAGGCCTCACGGCGTACGGCACGGGGTGTTCGACTGCAATCGGCGCAGCGCACGTTGCCGGGCAGTCGGTCGTACAGACAGCAGTTCGTCCGTTCCCAGAACCAGCCCCGCCGGTCTCCGTTCTCGAGCACCAGGTAGGATCCGAGCCCGCTCATTCGTGGTGGGGAGTGCTCCACGAAATAGTCGCCGAGCTCCCGCACCCACTCCCCCTGGCAGCCCTCCATCGTGCGAAACGCTACGGCGAGGGACGCGGCGACGTTGCCCCAGAGCAGCCGTTCGCCCACGCGCACCGTCGACCGCACGGCGTCGATGAGTGGTGCCAGGTGACGCTCGACGGCGTGGGCGTGCACGAGGTCGAAGAGCGCGGCCCACTGTGACTCGTCCGCCAGTGGCGTCGAGCTGGCGTGTCCGGGTGGGGAGAGGATGAACACGGCGGGCGTGGTGTAGGCGACCATCGACACCCGCCCGCCCTTCAGCGCGATCGCCGTCGCGGGGGCGGAGGAGTCGGGCACGACGCCGGAGGTCGTGGCGCACGCGATGGCGAGGGTCAAGAGTCGATACGAGTAACTCTGAACGAACAGCGAGGCGGCCACCATCGGGTCGTCCGTGCCGATTCGGTGGCCGGTGTGCACGATGAGCGCCCGGAGCCAGTCCGGGTCGTCAATTAATGACGCGCAGCCGACGAACGCGCCGTCGGCGACTTCGGCCGCCCCCGCGGTCACCACGTCGACCGGTTGGGCCGTGGCTCGAAGATACGGTACCCTCTGCCGGACGGATTCGAGCGCCGAGGTGAGTCGGCGGGTGTCGTCACCGCTCGCGAGGGACCCGGTCTCAGTCACCCTCGGGGCCCGTCGCGCGGGACTCGTAAGCGGTTCGTGCGAGACCTTCGTCGAAGAGGGGTCCTCGCAGCCACGAGATCATGTCGCGTAGTTGGGCGTACGCCGTGAGGCGCTCGCCGTCGTTGTCGGTGACCTCGGCGTGGGCGATCGGTTCCCAGAGTCGTTGGATCATCGTGGGCCCCAATTCGAGCATTCCGCCCGATCCGGCGGTGGCGTAGCGCGCCAGGACGTATCTCGCGAGCACGCCCACGGGCAGGCCCGTCGACGCGGAAAGCCCGCGCAGAGTGACCAGCGGGTCGAGGAGGGAATACAGAGCCACGTCCGCCTTGAAATTCGCGTTGACGTCGTCCGCTTCCCACGGACCCCGCCAGGATTCCAAGACGAGGTGGGATTCACCGGACGAGGTATTCGCGGACTGAGTCACCGGGGCCAGTTTATCGACGGGCGATCATTCGCTTCGTCGCCGGCGCGGCCCTGTCGTCAGAGCGAACGGTCGACCCGGTGGCGGGGTGAACGGGTCGTCGTGGCCACCGCGCCTTCCTTCGGGGTCGTCCTGCTAGCGTGCTGGTCTATTCCGCAACTTGGACCACGCCTCGTGATCGCCGGCACCCATTCCGGCGTTGGTAAGACCACCATTGCGACCGGCATCATGGGGGCGCTCAGCGCGCGGGGAATGCTCGTGAGTTCCGCCAAGATCGGGCCCGACTTCATCGATCCGAGTTATCACGCACTCGCGACCGGTCGAGCGCCGCGTTCGCTGGATGCGTTTCTCTCGGGGGCATCGCTGTTGGCGGGTCTCGCAGCGCAAGCGTCACGGGGCGCCGACATCCTCGTGGTCGAGGGGGTGATGGGACTGTTCGATGGATCGAGCGTGCCGGGCGTCGATGGTTCGACGGCCGCGGTGAGCCAGCTCCTGGACGCTCCCGTCGTTCTCGTGGTCGACGCCTCAGCCCTGAGTGGCTCCGTCGCGGCCATCGTTCACGGCTTCCATACGTTGGACCCGACGTTTCAGATAGCCGCCGTCATTCTCAATCGTGTCGCCGGGGTGGGTCACGAAGAACTCCTGCGCGAAGCCCTGGAACCCTTGGGGATTCCCATCCTCGGCGTTCTCTACCGCGATGACGCGTTGGCGTGGCGCGAGCGACACTTGGGTCTCGTGCCGGTGGCGGAGGACCCCACCAAGATTCGCGCGTCGATCGCGAATCTCTCCGCGGTGATCGCCCGCTCCCTCGACCTCGATGGCGTCGTCGCGCTGTCGCGTACGGCTCCCGTGCGCAGTGTCGAGCCCGTCCCGGGGCCACTCGTAGCGGGGCGTTGCCGAGTGGCGGTGTGCGCGGGTCCCGCCTTCAGCTTCGTCTACCCCGAGAATCTCGAGTTCCTTCGTCAGGCGGGCGCCGAGCTCATGTTGTTCGATCCCCTCACGGAGTCCGCACTCCCGGAGGGCTGCGATGCGCTCTACGCCGGTGGTGGGTTCCCCGAGGTGTACGCCTCGGCCCTCGCCGACAATGTCCCCCTCGCGCGTGACGTCCGACGACGAGTCGCCGCGGGACTCGTGACGTGGGCGGAGTGCGGGGGCTTTCTCTGGTTGAGTGGAACGCTGGACGGCCACGAGATGGTGGGGGTGCTGTCTGACGTCCACGCTCGCATGACCGACGAACTGACCCTCGGCTACCGAACGGCGACGACTCGCGTACCCAGTGTCCTCGGACCCGCGGGTACCCAACTGCGGGCACACGAGTACCACCGGTCCGCTGCGTCGCCACCCGGCGACGCGTTCGATCAACGGGGGCGATTCGGCGCCTCGCGGGCGGGCTACGCCACTTCTCGGTTTTTTGCGAGCTATCTCCACCAGCACCTCTCGGCCACTCCGGAATTGGCCGAGAGGTTCGTGAGGGGAGCGTCGGCGAAATGGCCAGGG
>JAJZFO010000342.1 GCA_021805305.1 Actinomycetes bacterium
GCTCAAGGACGAGGACGTCGCGTACTTGGCGCGGCGGATCCCGGTCGTGCTCCTCGCGGGCCGCGGCGACTCGCCGGCGGCGATCACGGTACGCGTCGACAACGAACAGGCGATGACCAGTCTGGGTGAACACCTCGTCGGGGTGCACGGCGTACGACGGGTCGGCTTCGTGAACGGGGCGCTCGAGAGTCCCGACGCCCAGGCCCGCGCCCGCGCCTTTCGATCCTGCGTCGAGGGACTGGGGGCCACGATGGCCGAGCGCGACGTGCTCGAGGCCGACTGGACGTCGGCGGGGGGCGAGTCGGCGATGCGCGAACGACTCGAGCACGACGACGATCTTCCCGAGGTCTTCGCGTGCGCCAACGACCAGATGGCCGTGGGCGTGATCTTCGCACTGCAGGAGACGGGCCGTCGCGTGCCCGACGACATCTACGTCACGGGATTCGACGACATCACGCTCACGCGCTACTTCAGCCCGCCCCTCACCACCATTCGCCAGTCGGGCGGGGTACTGGGGTCGGTGGCCGTCGACGCGCTCGTGTCGCACTTAGACGGGGCCGAGGGTGCCCAGTCCACCATCGTGCTCCCGACCGAGTTGGTCGTGCGCGCCAGTTGCGGCTGCGCGTCCGACCCCGAAGAGAATCTTCGTCAGCTGCACCCCCTCGCGCACCAGCGGGTGGACGCATGAGGATGCTGGCGCGGCGCCTCTCGCTCTACGTGGTCACCGCGTGGGTCGCCATCACCGTCAACTTCTTGTTGCCGCGCATGATGCCCGGCAACCCGGTCCAACAGCTGATCGGCAAGCTCACCGGTCAGATCACCCCCCAGCAGGTGCACGCCATCGAGTTGGCCTTCGGTATCGGTCTCAATCAGGGACTCTGGGCGCAGTACACCGGTTACCTGCACCAATTGCTGCTGGGGAACCTCGGCGTCTCGATCACGCTGTCGTCGCCGGTGTCGAGCGTCCTGGCGTCGGCGGTGCCCTGGACGGTCGGGCTCATCGGCGTCTCCACCATCTTGAGTTTCGTGCTGGGGACGCTCTCGGGCGCCCTGTTGGGTTGGTTTCGCGGGTCGCGCCTCGACTCGGTGATCCCGGTGGCGACGTTCTTCCAGGCGGTCCCGTACTTCTTCCTCGGTACCGTCATGTTGTTGATCTTCGGGTCCAGCCTGCACTGGTTCCCCGTGCTCGGGGCCTACAGTCCGTCGGTCACGCCCGGGTGGCACTGGGCCTTCCTCGCCAGTCTCGTGCGCTACGGCGAACTGCCCGTCATCACCATTGTCTTGAGTTCGGTCGCCGGCTGGATGCTCGGCATGCGCAACATGATGATCACGATGATCGCCGAGGACTTCGTGTTGATGGCCGTGGCCAAGGGTCTGCCCCGTCGCAAGGTGATCGCGCACGCGGCGCGCAACGCCGTCTTGCCCAGCGTGGCCAACCTGTCGCTGGCCATCGGCCTGGTCGTCTCGGGGGCGCTCTTGGTGGAGTTGGTGTTTAACTACCCCGGCGTCGGCAACCTGTTGCTGCAGGCCGTGCTCAACGAGGACTACCCCCTCATCCAGGGCATCTTCCTGGTCATCACCCTCACGGTGCTGGCGGCGAACCTCCTGGCCGACGTCTTGTACTTCGTGCTCGACCCGCGCACGCGCACCGAGGCGGCCCTATGAGTTCGCTGCGCGTACCGCGTTCGCCCAAGGTGCTCGTGGGTGCGGGGATCGTCGCCTTCTTCGCGGTCTTGACCGTGGTCGGCCCCTACCTCGCCCCCTACGACCCGAGCGCCACCACGTTCAACGCCAATCTGACGCCGTCGTCCGCCCACTGGTTGGGTACCACCGCCCTGGGCCAGGACATCTTCTCTCAACTCCTCGTCGGGGCCCGCGCCACGATGATCGTGGCCATCGTGGCCGGGGTGGTCGCCACCCTCCTCTCGGTCACCGTGGGGGTCGCCGCCGGGTACCTGGGCGGACGCACCGACGACGGACTCTCGCTGCTCTCCAACGTGTTCTTGGCCATCCCCGGGTTGCCGCTGCTGATCGTGATCGACAGCTACCTCCCGACCGGCAGTCGGTCGAACTCCTTCGTCATCGGACTCATCATCAGCCTCACGGGGTGGGCGTGGGGCGCGCGCGTCCTGCGCGCGCAGACCATGTCGTTGCGCAACCGGGACTTCGTCGAGGCCGCGCGCATCATCGGGGAGAGTCGCGTTCGCATCATGCTCGTCGAGATCGCCCCCAATCTGCTGCCCGTGCTGGCCTCGTCGCTGTTGTTCACCATTCTCTACTCCATCGGGGCCTACGTCACGCTGGCCTACGTGGGCCTGACCTCGACCGCCGTGTGGAACTGGGGCACCATGCTCTACTGGGCCCAGTCCAACAACGCGCCCCTGGCGAACCAGTGGTACTGGTTCGTGCCGCCCGGGGTGTGTATCGCGTTGATCGGCACCGGCTTGGCGTTGATGAACTTCGGGATTGACGAGTTCATCAACCCGCGACTGCGCGCCGCGGGGCTGAGCGCCAAGGTGCGACGCGCGAGCGGACTGCCGCGGCGCCCGCGCCTGGGCTTCACGCCCGTCGCGCGTCCGCGGGCGGTAGCGACGGTAACGGCGAGGGGGGACGCGCAATGAGCGCAGGAGACACGACGGTGGCGTCGACCATCCACGACGACGCGGTGCTCGAAATCGAGGATTTCAGCGTCGACTACGGCTGGGGCGAGGGCGCCGTGCGCGCGGTAAACCACGTCAACCTCTCGGTGCGTCGCTCGCGCGTCCTGGGCGTCGCCGGCGAGAGCGGCAGCGGCAAGTCGACCCTGGTGTACGCGGTGACGCGCCTCCTGCGATCGCCGGGCGTGATCGCGGGGGGCCGGGCCCGCCTCAGCTACGACGACCCGCGCACGCCCGACGCGCCGCGCCGCCACCTGGACCTGGTGACGGCGACCTCGGGTGAGTTACGCGACATCCGGTGGTCGCAGGTGTCCATCGTGCTGCAGAGCGCGCTCAACGCCCTCAATCCCGTGTTGCGCATCGGGCGCGAGTTCGACGAGGTCCTCAAGACCCACCGCCCGACCATGAGTCGGGTCCAGCGACGCGAACGCGCCCGCGAACTGTTGAGCCTGGTGGGGCTCAACGACGATCGACTCGCGCGTTTCCCCCACGAGCTCTCCGGGGGGCAGCGCCAACGCATCATGATCGCCCTGGCCTTGGCCCTCGACCCTCAACTGGTCATCATGGACGAACCCACGACCGCGCTCGACGTCGTGACCCAACGCGAGATCGTCAACGAACTCGCGAACCTGCGCGCGCGCTTCGGCTTCGCGATGATCTTCATCACCCACGACCTCTCCCTGCTGGTCGAACTGGCCGACGACATCGCCGTGATGTACGCGGGCAACGTGGTCGAGTGGGCGCCGGCGCACGATCTCTATCACGCGCCGCGCCACCCCTACACCCTCGGACTGTTGAACTCGTCGCCGCCGTTGTCGGGGCCGCGTCGCGAGCTCGTCGGCATCGCGGGGTCGCCCCCCGACCTCTCCCAGCCCGTGAGCGGGTGCAGTTTTCGCGCGCGCTGCGCGTTCGCCCTCGACCGGTGCTCGCGTGAGGCGCCCGAACTGCGCGTCATCGACGAGTCGGGACGCAAGGTCGCGTGCTGGCTCCAGGAGTCCGTCACCGAGGTGCCCGCGCCGCTGCGCCGTGGGGTGCGCCGCGACGACGCGGCGAGCGTGTCGCCCGAGGCGGTGGCGCGGTGAGTGACGCCCTGCTCGAAGCGCGCCACCTCTCGCGCCACTTCGTGGTGCGCGCGGGTCAGGGCTTTCGCCGCGCGAAGAAGACCGTGCGCGCCGTGGACGACGTGTCCCTGGGACTGCACGCGGGCCGCGTCACGGCCGTCGTGGGCGAGAGCGGTTCGGGCAAGTCGGTGCTCGCGCGCATGCTCGCGCGCATCGTGACCCCCACCTCGGGTGAACTACTGCTCAACGGAATCACGATCCCCGTGCACTCCCCGCGGACCTTGGCCTACGCCTCCGAGGTGCAGCTCGTCCTCCAGGATCCCTTCGCCTCGATCAACCCGGTGCACCCAGTGCGCCACTCCCTCGAACGTCCGCTCCTCATCCACGGCGCCGTGGCCAGCGACCTGGCGGCGCGCTCGCGCGCGGCGTTGTCGCGCGTGGCCCTCGACCCCCCCGATCGCTACCTCGACCGGTACCCCCACGAGCTCTCCGGCGGGCAGCTCCAACGCGTCTCCATCGCGCGGGCCCTGTGCGTCAATCCCCAGGTGCTCCTGGCCGACGAGCCCATCTCGATGCTCGACGTGTCGGTGCGCCTCGGGGTGCTGAACCTGCTGCGCGGGCTCTGCGACGACGAGAGGCTGGCGGTCCTGTACATCACCCACGACATCGCCTCGGCGCGCTACATCGCCGACGAGACCATCGTCATGTACGCCGGTCAGGTGGTCGAGCGTTCCGACGCCACCGGGCTGATCGACGCTCCCTCGCACCCCTACACCCAGTTGCTCATCGCGTCGGTGCCCGATCCGCGCGACCCGCTACGGCGCGCCCCCGAGGTCGAGGACCGCGCCGGTCCGGGTCAGTTCCCCACCGAGGGGTGCCGCTTCGCCCCTCGGTGCCCCCACGCGATGGACGTGTGCCGTACGTCGCCCCCCCCGCTGTTCGAGGTCGCGGCGGGTCACGAGTCGCGCTGCTGGCTCCACGAGTCAGCCACCCGCGTGTCCATCACCGCACGAGAGCAAGGGGGAGAGATTTCGACGACGTGACGCGCCACCAGGTGCCGAGAACGGACCGCTGTCCCCCGGAGTACCGGCGACAGCGTCCAGCCGGCCCCGCAGTACCCATCAGGACTTACACGGTCAAACAGGAGTCGGCGCCAGCCGACTGGACAAACAAAGGATACTAATGTTTAGAAAGATAGCCATCATCGCCTCGGCGATGTCGTGTCTGACGTTGGGCGTCGTCAGCGCCAACGGCGCCTCGGCGGCCACCGCCACGGCGCACGTCCTCACCGAAGAGGGCAACGTGGGCGTGACGTTCACGCAGAACTTCAACCCCTTCAACTCGAATTCACTGGCCTCGCAGATGAGTATCAAGTCGCTCACCTACGAGCCCCTGATCGAGTTCGACTACCTCAAGGCCAACACGCAGTACCCGTGGCTGGCCACGGGCTACAAGTGGACCAACGGGGGACGCACCATTACCTTCACCATCCGTAGCGGGGTCAAGTGGAGCGACGGACAACCCCTCACGCCGGCCGACGTCGCGTACACGTTCAACCTGATCGGCCAGAACCCGGCGGCCAACTACTCGGGCGTGCCCCAGATGACCAACGCCGCGACCGTCCGTGGCGACACGGTGTCGCTCAACTTCGCCTCACCGGCGTACCAGAGCGTCACGTCGATCGCGGGTTCCACCCTGATCGTGCCCGAACACATCTGGTCCAAGGTGTCGAACCCGGCCAAGGCCATCATCACCGATCCCATCGGGTCCGGACCCTACGTGCTGAAGAGTTACTCGTCGCAGTTGGTGTCCTACAAGGTGAACCCGACGTACTGGGGCGGCACCCCGGCGGCGACGCAGGTCAACATCCCCGCCTACTCGAGCAACAGTTCCGCGACCACGGCCCTGGCCAACGGTCAGCTCGACTGGGCCGGTAACGACATCGCCAACATCCAGTCGGTATTCGTCAGCAAGAACCCCAAGACCAACCACTACTACTTCGCCCCCGGTAATACCGTGACGCTGATGTTCAACGTCAAGTACGGGGCCCTCGGGGACCCGGCCGTTCGCGCGGCCATCAGCGCGGGCATCAACCGGGCCGAGTTGGGGATCAAGGCGGAGAGCGGTTACGAGAAGCCGGCGACGTCCTCGAGTGGACTGATCCTGCCCAACCAGAGTGCCTTCCTCTCGGCCAAGGCCACCAACGACCTCTCGCCGACCAGTGACCCGGCCAAGGTCGCCGCGCTGCTCTCGGGTGACGGGTACGCCAAGAACGCCAGCGGGATGTGGGTCAAGAATGGCCAGGAGATCTCCTTTAACATCGAGGACCCGACGGCCTACTCCGACTACTACGCCGGGGCGCAGCTGATCGCTCAGTCCCTCCAGGCGGTGGGCATCAACGCCACCGTCGACGGGGTGCAGGCCTCGCAGTGGTACGGCGACCTGGCGACGGGCAACTTCCAGAGCGCGATCCACTGGGGTGCCGGTGGGGCTAACCCGTTCCAGCAGTACCAGAACTGGTTGGACTACAACACCTTCGTGGCGCCCAGCCCGTCGGCCGCCTCGGGTGACTTCGGTCGCTACCAGAGCACCGCGGCGCAGGTGGCGATCAAGAAGCTCGAGACCCTCAGTCCCTCGGACACCGCCGCCGTCACCAGTGCCGTGCAGGCGCTGGGCAACATCTTGACGACCCAGGTGCCCGTGGCCCCGTTGCTGTACGGGGCGGACTGGAACGTCTACTCGACGGCCCACTTCACCGGATGGGTGACCGCGGCGAACCCCTACATGGACCCGTCGCCGAGTGACCCCGCCCTGCCCGTCATCTTGATGCACCTCAAGGCGGTCAAGTAACCCTCGCGCGCTGCGCCGACCGTTCGGGTCGGCGCAGCGCGCGAGGAGGACCTCGCACCTCCGTCGCCCCGTCGGGCGGCCGCGCACTCCCAACTCGCGCGAGCCGCTCGACGGTGCGACGTCGCCGTACTCGATACCCACTAGCAGGAGATATCCGCCGTGACCAGTTCTCATTCCGTCGATCGCACCCGTCATTTCCCCCCCGATTTTCTGTGGGGGGCGGCGACCGCGTCCTACCAGATCGAGGGTGCCGTCGCGACCGACGGCCGTGGCCCCTCCATCTGGGACACCTTCAGCCACACCCCCGGCGCCGTCTGGAACGGCGACAACGGTGACATCGCCTGCGACCACTACCACCGCATGGACGAGGACCTGGACCTCATGGGCCGCCTCGGTGTCGCGGCCTACCGCTTCTCCGTGGCCTGGCCCCGGGTGATCCCCGAGGGTACCGGCGCGATCAATCAGCGCGGCTTGGACTTCTATCGGCGCCTGGTCGACGGGCTGCGCGCGCGCGACATCGAACCGACCCTGACGTTGTACCACTGGGACCTGCCCCAGCCCCTCGAGGACCGCGGCGGCTGGACCGAGCGCGACACCGCCGAGGCCTACGCCCACTACGTGGACGTGGTGGCGCGCACCCTCGGCGACGGGGTGGAACGCTGGATCACCCTCAACGAGCCGTGGTGTTCGTCGTGGCTGGGCTACGGATCGGGCCATCACGCCCCGGGCGGCCACGACATCGGACGCGCCGCGGCGGCCACCCACCACCTCCTGCTGGCGCACGGCCTAGCCGTGCCGATCCTGCGCGAGACGATCGCGGACGCGAAAGTGGGGATCACGCTCAACCTGAGCGATCATCGCCCCGGGAGCGAGGACCCCCTCGACGTCGCGGCCGCGCGTCGCGCGGACGGGAATCTGAATCGACTCTTCCTCGAACCGATCTTCCACGGTCACTACCCCCCGGACATGCTGGCGCACTACGCGAACGTCGCACCGGGCTTCGGCGTGATCCGGGAGGGGGACCTCGCGTTGATCTCGCAACCCCTCGACTTCCTCGGGGTCAACTACTACTCCCCGGTCACCGTCGTCGACGAGTCGCGCGCCACCGAGGCGCGCACCGCGGGTTACGTGGTGGCCACGGGCGACCAGTTCCCCGACCTACGACTGCGCGGACTCGAGACGCCCGGGCGCGACCGCACGGCGATGGACTGGGAGATCCAGGCCGCCGGACTCACCGCCCTCCTGGTGCGCATCCGCGACGAGTACACGACGCTCCCGATTTACATCACCGAGAACGGCGCGGCCTTCGACGACTACGTCGACCCCGACGGCAACGTCCGTGACTTCAACCGCGTCGCCTACCTCCAAGAGCACATCTCGGCGGTGCACGACGCGATGGACGCCGGCGTCAACGTCCAGGGGTACTTCGTCTGGAGCCTGCTCGATAACTTCGAATGGGCCTTTGGGTACTCGCGCCGCTTCGGCATCGTGTGGGTCGACTTCCCGACCGGTGCGCGCCTGCCCAAGGAGAGTTTTCACTGGTACCGCGACGCCATCGCGTCCAATACCGTGCAGTACGCCCGCTCACCCGGCAGCCACTAGGTGCGGCGCCGGGCGCGCGCGTCACCCGGGGGGGACGGGTCGTGACGGCTCCACGCGACGAGGGCGCCGCCGGGTCGACGCCGCGCTGGCGCGTCACCTTCGCCGCGCTCGGCGTGACGTCGTACCGGCAGTGGTTCCTCTCGCAGATCCTGTCCGCGTCGGGCACCATGGCCCAGGTCGTCGCGCTGTCCTGGCTCGTCTTTGAATTGACCCACAGTGGCGTGGCGCTCGGTCTCTTGACGACGGCGGCGCTCGCGCCGCTCCTGTTGACGGGACCGCTCGCGGGCACCCTCGTCGACCGGGTCAATCACCGGCGGCTCCTCCTCGTGACCCAGAGCCTTTACGTCGCCCTCTCGGTGCTGATGGCCGTGGTGACCGCGACGGGGACGGTACGGGTCTGGATGGTGTTCGCCACCGCCTTCGCGGCGGGGGTCGTGGGGGCCCCCGACACCGCGGCGCGACAGGTCTACGCCAACGACCTCGTGGGTCCCGAGCGTCTCAACAGTGCCCTGAGCCTGAACGAAGTCGTCATCAACGCCTCGCGCGTCGTGGGGCCGGCCCTGGGCGCGCTCCTGCTCGCGACCGCGGGGGTGAGCGCGTGCTGTTGGGCGAACGCGCTGTCCTTCGTCCCCTCCCTGCTCGTCCTGGTGCGGCACCGACGCCTGGGGGTCGCGGCCCGGGTGGTGCACCCCCACCACGACCCGCGCTTCGTGGTGGGGTGGCGCTACGCCTGGCACCACCCCACCATCCGCATCAGTTTGCTGCTGGCCGCGGCCTCGGGCATGCTCTTTAACATGAGCGTTCCCCTCCCGCTCCTCGCGACGCGCGTGTTTCACCTGGGCGCGAGTGGTTTCGGTCTGATGATGTCGGTCTTCGGGGTGGGGGGGATCCTCGGTGGACTGATCGCCGCGGGACACGCCGCACCGAGTCGGCGTTCGGTCCTGGTACTAGCGGCGGTGACCGGCGCGGCCGTGGTGGCGACGGCCAGCGCGCCCACCGTCGGCGAGTTCTACGCCGGACTCGCCCTCACGGGCGCGGCGTCGATCTGGTTCGTGGCGCGCGCGAACGCGCTGGTGCAGCTCGAGACGACGCCGGCCCTGCGCGGTCGCGTGATGGCGGTGTGGTCCATGGCCCTGCCCGGGTGCATGCCGGTGCTGAGTCCGCTGGTGGGCTGGGTGGGTACCTCACTGGGCGCGCGCTCGGGCTTCGCCCTCTCGGGGGTCAGCCTGCTCGCCCTGGCCGGCGCGGGCGCGCGGCGTCCCCGCGCGCGCTGAGGTCCGTCGCGCGGCGAGATCGTGGACCATCGCGGCGTAGTGCGCGAGGCCGGGTACGGCGCGTCCGGGCACCTTGGCGCGATCGTCCCAGGCGCGCAGGGCCAGGGCGGCGGCGAAACCCGGCTGCGCCTGAAAGCGCTCGCGCTCGTCGAAGGTGAGGGGACCGCCCTGGGTGAGGAAGGTGACCCGTGACGCGGGGGAGAGTTCGTCGTAGTAGTCCGGGTCAATCGTGCACCGCCAGCGCTTGGCGGTAACGTGCAGGGCGACCGGCCCGGCCACGGCGGGCCCGAAGAGCGGCGCGAGGAGTCGCGCGCCGAGCGCGGCGTGATCGGCGTCGGGTCCCGCGGCCGCCGAGGACTCGTCGTCGCTGACGAACCAG
>JAJZFO010000229.1 GCA_021805305.1 Actinomycetes bacterium
GGAGAAGTCGAGGTCCGGCCAGGGGTCCGGGTCGTCGGGACGGGGCAACTCTTCGAGGCGCCGGACGTAGTCGTAGGCGACGTAGCCCACGGCACCGCCGAAGAAGGCGGGGAGTTCGCTCGGGGCGAAGGTCGAGTAGGTGGCCAGCAGGTCGCGCAGGGTGGCGAGGCCGCCGTGAGGGTTGATCTGCGCGTTGCGTCCCTCCACGCGCACCTCGGCGCCGTAGCTGTGGAGTCGCCAGAGCCGGTCCAGTCCGATGAAGGAATAACGTCCGGTGTCGTCACCGAGGGCCGCACTTTCGAGGAGGCAGAACGCTCGTCCGCCGGCGAAACGCTGGTAGATCGACACGGGCGTGTCGCGGTCCAACTGCAACGTCTCGGTCATCGCCACGGTGTTGTAACCGTCCGCGACGAGGGCCTCGAATTCAGAAAAGGTTAGTGCCACGACTTAAGGTTACCGAGCACCACCCCCTAGGATGCTGGTATGTCGTCGCCGCACCTCTTGGTCATCGATAACTACGACTCGTTCGTCTATAACCTCGTGCAGTACGTCGGGGAACTCGGGGCGAGCGTCGACGTGGTCCGCAACGACCGCGTCGGCGCGCGCGACGTGTCGGCCGCGCGCTACGACGGCGTCCTCGTCTCACCGGGTCCGGGCCACCCGCGCACGGCGGGTAACTGTCTCGAGATCATCCGGCACTGCGCGCAGGAGTCGATTCCGATGCTCGGCATCTGCCTGGGCCACCAGGCCCTCGGTGAAGCGTTCGGTGCCGATGTCGTGGCGGCCCCGGAACTGTTGCACGGTCGTTCCAGCGTGGTGCACCACCACTCGAACGGCGTGTTCGAAGGGCTGCCCGAGCCGATGATCGCGGGGCGTTACCACTCGCTGGTGGTGGAGCCCACGACACTGCCCGAGTGCTTCGAGGTCACCGCGACCAGTGGCGACTTGATCATGGGGATGCGTCACGTCGCGGCGCCGCTCGAGGGGGTGCAGTTCCACCCCGAGTCAGTATTGACCCAGCACGGCTACCGCCTGCTCGCCAACTGGCTCGGGCGCTGCGGCTCCCTCGACGCCGTGGCTCGCGCCGACGATCTCAACGCGGTCAGTGAGGCGATCCGTCGTTCGCTCCCCGAACCCTCGGGCGCGACCCTCTAGGAGCTCAGGGACTCGCCCACGCCGACCCGACGTTCACTGACGCCCTGCGGGCCGCGGGTCACGACGTAGGCGGCCGGGCCGATGAAGGCCGGGTACGCGAGGTCGCCGACCACGCGTGTGGCGTCGGTCCCCTCGTACCAGATGCCCACGTGGTCGTCCGTGGCGTAGGCGACCTCGGGCAATGTCCCGTCCCCGACCAATTTCTGCAGGAGCGGGCGCCGCTGCGCCTCGGAGTCGTAGTGCACCCCGTTGGCGAACGGCAAGAGTCCGAGGCCATCGGTGACCGGACGCAGCGCCGGACCGAAGGAGTCGGTCGTTCCTCCCACGTGCCAGCAGAGGCTGCCGGCGGACACGCCCGCGAGGATGACGCCGTGCTCCCACGCCGCGCGCATGGCGTGGTCGACTCCGTGGAGGCGCCACAGGGCGAGGAGATTGGCCACCGAGCCGCCGCCGACCCACACCAGGTCGCTGGTGAGCAAACGTTGCTCGGGGTCGGCGGACGGTTGAGGGAAGAGTCGTAGGGCACTGACCTCGCAGCCCGCGCTCGAGAAGGCCTCGAAGAGGAGGGCGTAGTTCTCAAGATCGTCGCCCGACGCGGTCTCCACGAGACAGACCCGCGGTCGCGTCGCACCGGTGAGCGCGAGCGCGTCGAGGACCATTCGACCCGGACGCACGCTGCGCTGGGTGGGCCCCGCGACGAAACCCCCCGAAGTCGCGAGAATGCGCGGCGTCGTCACGCGTTAGCGCCCGACGAGGTGCGAACCGAAAAATTCCAGCGTGCGTTCGTGCGCGTCGCGGGCGTCGGCGGCGCGAAAGACGGCGGGGCGTCCGTCACAGTGAAAGCCGTGTTCGGCGTCCGGGTACCGCACAATCGTGGTGTCGCGCCCGGACGTGCGGGCCGCGGCGCGCAGGGCCTCCACCTGCTCGACGGGGATGCCCTTGTCGAGGTCCCCGTAGAGCCCGATCCAGTCAGCGCGCAGGTGGGGAGCGAGTTCGAGCAGCGGAGAGAAGCCGAAACGACCCGCCTCGATACCGCCGCCGTAAAAACTGGCCGCCGCGCCGACGCGTCCCTGCGTGGCCGCGTAGAAGGTGACGGTGCCGCCCATGCAGTAGCCCACGATGCCGGTGTTGGCTGGTTCGAATCCCGCGGCGAGCAAGAAGTCACAGGTCGCGTCCAGGTCATGGCGGAGGTCCTCCTCGTTGAGGTCGGCCATGACCGCCATGGCGGCGGGGAAGTCGTCGTAGGCAATTTCGGGCGATCCGGCCCGGTGGAAGAGTTCCGGCGCCACGGCGTAGTAGCCCTCGCGCGCGAAACGCTCGGTGACGTCACGGATGTGGTCGTTGACGCCGAACGCTTCTTGTATGACGATGACGGCGCGCGACGCCGACGGATCGCCGGCGACGTCGAGGGGTACGTCCTGGAAGAGGTGGCGGGTGGTCATAAGAATGATGGTCCTTCGCTGCGGGTTCGCTTGAGTTCGTAGAATCCCGGGGTGCTGGCGACGGCGATCACCCCGTCAAACAATACGCCGGCGGCGGCCCCACGCGGCGCCGGGGTCACCACCGGGCCGAAGAAGGCGACGTCGCCCACGTGAATGACCGGCGTGCCCACGTCGAAACCGACGGGGTCCATGCCGGCGAAGTGACTCAACCGCAGGTCGTCGTCGAATTCATTGCTCACGGCGGCGTCGATCAGTGTTTCGTCGAGTCCGGCGTCGGCGAGGGCGCGGCGAGCGGTCTCCACCAGGTCGTCGCGCTCGGCCCCCACGTGGTAGCGCTGCCCGAACGCGCTGTAGAACGGCTCGAGTTTCTCGTTGCCGTACTTGTCCTCAATCGCTGTCATCACGCGGACCGGGCCCCACGCGTGGCGCAGCAGCTCGGCGTACTCTTCGGACACTTCTCGCCCGTCGTTGAGCACGGCGAGACTCATCGTGTGAAAGCGCAGGTCGATGTCGCGCACCCGACGCGTCTCGAGGAGCCAGCGTGACGTGATCCACGCCCACGGGCACACGGGATCGACCCAGAGATCAACGGCTTGCGTCACGGAACTCCTCTCGGTGGGGGAAGGCTGCCACGATGCGCGCGACGCAGTTGGTGACGGCCACGGTGGTCGGTAAGTCCAGCATCTCGTCAATGCCGTGCGCGTTGGAGTGGGGGCCGAGGACCCCGGTGGCGACGAACTGTACGCCGGGGTAGCGACGGCCCAGGGAGGCGAGAAACGGAATGGTGCCGCCTTCGCCGCTGTAGCCCACGCCGTGACCGAAGAATTCGTGGGAGGCGTCGTCGAGGGCGTCGACGAGCCAGGGTGCCACGGGGGGTGACGCCCACCCGTCCGCGCCGTGGCCGCGGACGCTCACGTGCGCGCCGGCGGGCACGTCGATCGTCAAGCGCTCCTCCAGCGCGGCCACCGCCTTCGCCGCGTCGACGGACGGGGGCAGGCGAAACGACAGGGTCGCCGTGGTGAAGGGTCGCAGGACGTTCCCCGCCATTTCGGGCGAGGGGATTCCGGCGACGCCCACGACCGAGAGCGTCGGTCGCCAGGTCTGGTTCAAGAGTCGCTCGGCGTGGTCGGCTCCCATGAGCGCGAGACCGTCGACGAGGGGCAGGTCGTCGAAGATCTGGTCGCCGAACTCGCGGGCGATGTGGCGCGCCGCATCGCGTGCGCTGTCGGGTATCTCGGCGTGTAACGCGGGGACGAGGACCTCGCCCGTGGTGGCGTCCTCCACGCGGTCGAGCAGTTGTCGGAGAATGCGAAATGACGACGGCACCACGCCGCTGGCGCTCCCGCTGTGCTGACCCTGGGTAAGGACGCGTACGGTGACCTCGACGCTGGCCAGGCCCCGGAGTGACGTGGTGACCCACAACCGGTCGTAGGTGAGGGCACCCGAGTCGAGGCAGATCATCAGCGCCACGCGACCCAGGTGCTCGCGCCAGTGGTCGAGGTACGCGTCGAGGTCGGGGCTGCCGCTCTCCTCGCTGGCTTCGATGAGCACCACGCAGCGACTATGGGGGATGTTCTCGGCCTCCAGCGATTCGAGTGCCAGGAGCGCCGCGAACGCGGAGTACCCGTCGTCGGCCACTCCGCGCGCGAAGACGCGGTCACCGCGGCGCACCGGCTGGTAGGGGGCCAGTCCCGCGGACCACTCCCCGAGGGGGGGTTGCTTATCGAGGTGTCCGTAGAGGACCACCGTGGCGTCGTCGTCGTTGGTCGCCGCGACCGTGACCATCAGGACGGGGGTGCGGTCCTCCAGACGGAGGACCTCGACGTCGAAACTGCGTAGACGACGCTGGCGCGCCCACTCGGCGAGTAAATCCACGGCGTCATCGATGTACCCGTTCTCGCGCCAGCGCTCGTCGAAGGCGGGCGAGAGGCATTCGATGGTCGCGTAGGACATGAGGGTGGCGAGGGCGTCGCGTTCGAAGTCGTCGAGGGTCAGTGGCACGAGGTGAGGTTACTGGCTCGAACGATGTAGGTGCACCGCTTGCCAGCAGTACCACGCGACGTCAGAGCGCACGCCGATGAATCGTTCCCCGTGGGGACGCAACGATTTCTCGTCGATCATCTCCTCGAGTCCGTGCAGGAGGCTCCAGCCGTGGCGGACCCCGAAGTCACCGACCGGCCACACGTCGCGGCGGCCGAGCGTGTGCATCAAGTACATTTGCACGGTCCAGGGCCCGACGCCGTGCACCGACGTCAGCTCCGACACGATCTCGGCGTCACTGCGGCGACCGTGCGCGCTCAGGTGGATGCGCCCGTCCCGGGCGTGCGCCGCCAAGTCCAGCATCGCCGCGGCTTTGGTGCGCGAGAGGCCCGCGCCGCGCAGGGCGTCGGGTCCCGCGCGCAACACCGATTCGATCGAGACGTGGCCGCCGCACGCGTCGACCACGCGCGCGTGAATCGTGCGAGCCGCCGCGGTCGCCAGGAGTTGATAGGTGATGGAACCGATCAGATTCGCGAACCGCTGATCGACCGGGGCGGGCCGTCGTGCGGGAACCGCGCCGACCACGGCGACGACCGGGGCGAAGGCCCGATCCCGAGCGACGATCTCCGCGGCGATGTCGGTACGTAGGCTCACCTTGTCATGATGGCAGAACACCCGTGCCCTCGGGGACGACGACCCCGTGCGGTACCTGACTCGCCTCACGGACCACCGTCGAGAGCAGGGAGTGGATGGCGCGTACCGGCGCCGCGGGGAAACCGAATCGACGTCGCACGAGGCAGACCCGGCGTTGGGCGATGCCTTCGATGGGCACGGCGCGGAAGTTGGCTCGCAGGTGCGTCGAGAGCATGGTCGAAGGCAGGATGGAGGGACCGTGGCCGTCAAACGTCAAGGACGCGATCGTTCGCAGTCCGTCCAGCTCGATGAGGGGTTTGAGATCGATGCCCTGAGCGTGTGAGGCGTCGTCGATTTCGCGGCGGATCGGAGTACCGGGATAGGGGAGCAGGATCTCGAAGGGCTCGAGGTCGGCGAAGGTCACGGAGGGGCGATTCGCCAAGGGGTGGTTCTTGTCGGCGATCAAGACGAGGTCCTCGCGGTACAAGTCCACCTCCGACAACTCGGGGGCGGCGACGGGCCACGCGAGCACGGCCAGGTCTAAGACGCCCGACACGAGTTGCGGCTCGATCACCGAGTTAGTGCCCTCGGTGATCCGCAGGGAGATGTGGGGGTACGCCACGCGTTGGGCCTCGAGGAGCAGCGGGACGATCCAGCGTCCCGCCGTGCCGATCATGCCGAGGGAAACGCGACCGCGCACGTCAGCGGTCAACTCCGAGACGTCGGCGGCGATGGCGCTCACCTCACTCAGGATGCGCCGAGCCCGATCGACGACGACCGCACCGGATTCGGTCAGCGCGCCCGAGGCACGGTCGATGAGTTCCGATCCGAGCTCCGATTCGAGACGCGCGATTCGATTGGAGATGTTGGACTGTACGGTGCCGAGGGCCTCCGCCGCGCTGGAGAAAGTTCCGTGTTCGGCAATGCCCACGAGGGCTTCGAGCTGGCGTATTTCCATATATCAAGTATATAGATGACAACTATCAAAAGTATGCGCTTGATTGATAGGCCACTTACCTGCATACTGGTATCAGCCTGCTTCACCCTACCCCCCCAGGGTGAAGCAGAGGTTTTGCAAAAGGGCCATCCACCCCCCCGGATGGCCCTTTTGTGCTGTACGGGCGACTTTACACCGGACGTGGGATTGTTAGCGTGGTTTCAATGACTACTCGACTGGCCTGGCGCGCGCGAGTGGCCGTGGGCTGTGTCGTGACCGTCAACTACTTCTCGCGCCGGCTCGGACGTGGCGCGGGCACCGTCGCGGGTGGCCGGGTGGGACTCGCGCTCGAACCGCGGTTGCTGCGCGCGCTGACGAGGTCGCGCACCGTCGTGCTTGTGTCGGGAACTAACGGCAAGACCACCACCTCGGCCCTACTGCGCGCGGGCTGGGGCGACGACGTCGCGGGCAACGTGACCGGGGCCAACATGCCCGCCGGCCACGTCGCGGCACTGGCCACGTCGCGCGCCACACGGGTGGTCCTGGAGACGGACGAGGCGTGGTTGCCCTCGGTGGTGGCCGACGCGGATGCCGCCGTGGTGGTACTGCTGAACCTCTCTCGTGATCAACTCGACCGGGCGAACGAGGTTCGACAATTGGCGCAACGCTGGCGTGATTGTCTCGCGGCGCCGCAGTTCACGGGCGTGGTGGTGGCGAACAGCAACGATCCCCTGGTGGTCTTCGCCGCGCAAGCCAGCGAGAGGGTGCGCTGGGTCGACGTGCCGACTCCGTGGCGCGGTGACGCCGCGTCGTGTCCCCACTGCACGCGAGCCCTCGACTTCGCGGATCGCGGATGGTCGTGCGCGTGCGGCTTCGCCCAACCCACCCCTCCGACGGCGACTTTGCGCGAGGAGCTTCACTTTTCCTCCCAGAGCTTTCGACTGGACCTCGCGGTACCCGGAATGTTCAACGAAGTCAACGCCGCGCTGGCGACGGTCGCCCTGGTGGAGTTGGGCCAGGACCCCGGGGAAGCCCTGGCGCGCATGCGCCGTCTCGACACGATTCAGGGTAGGTACGGACTTCGTCGCTTCGGCGAACGCACCGTGCGACTGATGTTGGCGAAGAATCCCGCGGGCGCGACGGCACTGCTGGAGTCCTTGAGCGAGGGTGAGGTATGGATTGCGATCAACGCGCAGATCGCGGACGGCAAGGACCCGTCGTGGCTCTACGACGTACCCTTCGGTGTCTTGCGCGGTCGACGCGTGCGGTGCCTGGGCGAACGTCGCCTCGATCTGGCGACACGCCTGACCTACGCCGGGGTGCAGTGCGAGGTCAGTGACGACGTCGACGCACTGCGTCGCGGTACCGACGACGTCACCGTCGTAGCGAATTACACGGCCTTTCGCGAGTGGCTGGCGAGGACCGCGCCGTGTTGAGACTGGCCGTTGTCTTTCCGGACTTGCTCGGGACCTACGGCGACGGTGGGAATGGTGAGGTACTCGCCGCGCGCGCCGGGGCGCGCGGCATGGACGTCGAAGTGCTCGACGTCACCATTGGTTCGGGTCTGC
Source organism: Actinomycetes bacterium (assembly GCA_021805305.1). The sequence goes on from JAJZFO010000229.1 coordinate 7,716, forward strand.
CCGGCGCCGATCTCTATCTGCTCGGTGGGGGCGAAGACGGTCCCCAGCGGCTCGCGTGTGACCTGCTGGCGGAGGGTGGGCTGCTCGAGCGATATCGCGACGGGGCTCACGTCTTCGCCGTGTGCGCGGGACTCCAGATCCTGGGGACCTCGTTCAGCGTCGAGGGCGACGCCTCGTACCCGGGCCTGGGTGTGGTGGCGGCGACGACGACACGCGGTCCCTCACGCTCGGTGGGCGATCTCGCCACCCTGGTGCAGGGTCGCATGATGGTGGGTTTTGAGAACCACGGCGGCGACACGGTATTGAGTGAGGACCTCTCGCCCCTGGGCGACGTCGTGATCGGACGCGGCAACGACGGTCGCGTCGACGGCTACGCGGGACCGCGCGTGTGGGCCACGTACGCCCACGGACCGGTCCTCGCCCAAAATCCCTGGTTGGCCGACGAGATCCTCGCTCGCGTCAGTGGCAGGACGTTAGCGCCCTGGCCCAGTGTGGCGGACCGACTCTACGCCGAGCGCTGCGCCCAGCTCAGTAGTCGTCGTCCGGACGCCGACCGTACTGCTGGTCGCCGCTGACGCGGCGACCAATCTCGGCGACGGACTCCTCAATCCGGGCGCCGAAGCGACGTATGTTCTCGCCGGGTTCGGCGCGCAGGGCGACGCCGAAGGTCACCGTGACGTGGTGACGGCGTTGACTGCGGGCTTGGGTGTGCATGGGGGCCTTGGCGTACTTCGGTCCGCGCAAGTACCCGGCCTCGTGGATGTACGTGGGGACGACCAAGGCCTTCGATCGCTCGGCGAGGTAGGCGGCGCCCCCCTTGAATTCCTGGAGGTTTCCGTCGGGACTGCGGCCCCCTTCGGGGTAGAGCAGCAGGTTCCACTGGTCTTCCACCAACTCCAGGGCGAGTTGGGAACTCCGACGATTGATCTTGTGACGATCAATCGGGATGGCGTTGAAGACCAGTACGGTGCGAAATGCCTTGAGGCTGGTCATAAAGAAATTATCCATGGCCGCCGCGACGATCGTCCGGCGGCGAATCTGTGCCGGGAGGGCGGTCAGTAGCAAGGGGGTGTCGAGGTGACTGTTGTGGTTGGCGACGAAGATGAACGGACCCGCGCCCTCGAGGTGCTCGAGTCCTTCGACTGAGAGACTGGACATCCGGCGAATGACGGGGGTGATGTAGTAGGTCCAGTAGAGGTTGCGCACGAAGCGTGCCACGAAGCTACGGCCCCATTTAGTGGGAAAATCCAGCCCGAGCTGCGCCACGGACTATCGACGGTTCGTCTTTTTTGGCGTGTAGCGCTTGGAGGGCGCCGGCGCGACGCGGCTCGAAGCACCCGTGGCGGGTGTCGCCGACGTCTTGGACCGAGTTCCCCGGCTCGCGCGACGTGATTGGGCGCGCTCGCGCGCCTTCACGTTGGAACCGCGAAACGTGGGGTCGCCGTACTTTTGCAGGCGAAAGGCGCGTACTGAGAGCCACGCGCCGAGTGCGAGAAAGAAGATGCCCGCGGTGCCGGTGGCCAGTCCCAGGAGGAAGGAGCCGACGATAACCCCGGGGCGCTTACGCCAGTAGCTGAAGGCGACCAGAGCGCCCCCCACGACGACGAACACGAGGAATTGGGGAACCCAATACGACGGGTGGGTGATTTCTGGACGCGAGCAGACCCCTTTGACGAGGTGATAGCTCGGAGGGCACGAGCCACTCTTGAGGGCCTTCGCCGTCACCGTAATCGTGGTGTTCCTAATGAGGTGGGGGATGAAGAAGAGTGCCAGGAGGACGGCGATGCCCGCCCCGGCGAAACTGAATTTTCTCTCCAGGCCGTCCAAACCCATCACGGCCTCGCGCGAGACCGAAGCGCTTCGCGGTGCGCGGCGAAATCGTCGTGGTGCGGGCGGTTCACTAATCGGGTCGTTCTCGGGCACGAGTTCCAGGCTACAACTCCACACAAAACCGGTTGATGCAAAAGCAAGTACACTGGACTATTCGGGCGCTTAGCTCAGTTGGTTAGAGCGCAGCCTTCACACGGCTGAGGTCGAGGGTTCGAGTCCCCCAGCGCCCACCCGTAGTTCTTGACCCCAAATGTTCTTGACCTCAAAGGATGGACGGC
>JAJZFO010000272.1 GCA_021805305.1 Actinomycetes bacterium
GCCTGGGAGACGGCGGTGCGAAAATCGACGTCCCACAGCGTGGGTGCCTCGCTCGAGTACACCTCGCCGCGCTCGAGCATCTCGATGAAGGCGCGCTGGGAGACGGCCTGGGCGTGCGAGGAGATGGTCGAATACTCGAGGCTCCAGTCGATGCTGACGCCCAGGTGGCGCCAGAGGTCCTTGAAGACCTCCTCGTCGGCTGCGGTCAGGCGATGGCAGAGTTCGACGAAGTTCTTGCGTGAGATCGAGACCTTCGACTCGGGGGCCGTCTGCGGCGCCACGAAGTCGGGGTCGTAGGGCAGTGACGGGTCACAGCGCACGCCGAAGAAGTTCTCCACGCGCCGCTCGGTGGGTAGGCCGTTGTCGTCCCAGCCCATGGGGTAAAAGACCTTCTTGCCCCTCATGCGCTGATAGCGCGCGATCAGGTCCGCGTGGGTGTAGCTGAAGACGTGGCCGATGTGCAAGGAGCCCGACACCGTCGGCGGCGGCGTGTCGATGGAGTAGACCTGGGCGCGCGACGCCGAGCGATCGAAGTGGTAGACCGCCTCGTGATCCCAGCGATTGAGCCACTTCTCCTCGAGACCGTCGATGGTGGGCTTCTCGGGAACGGTGCGCGAACTGAGGTCGTCGGTCATGGCTAGCGAGTTTAGGCCAGGTGTCTGGTGGCGTCTCTGGCGCGCCCGCGGTGTGCGTCGTCGCCACGTGGTGGTGGTCGCGGTGGCCTAGTTTTGTACTCGTGCTGCGCCTCTACGACACTGCCCGCGGCGAGGTCCGCGACCTCGTCACCCGCGACCCGGGGCGCCTGTCGATGTACGTCTGCGGCCCGACGGTCTACGACCTGCCCCACCTGGGCCATGGCCGCTACACCCTGGTCTGGGACGTCGCGCGCCGCTGGTTCACCTTCCGCGGTCTCACGGTTCGATTCGTCTCGAACATCACCGACATCGACGACAACATCATCAACCGGGCGTTGCGCGACGGATCGAGTGAGACCGAGGTGGCCCGCCGCTTCGAGGAGGAGTGGTGGCGGGCGATGGCGGCCCTCGGCGTGGCCCGTCCCGACGCGACACCCCACGCCACGCAGTGGGTGTCGCAGATGGTGGAACTCATCGACACGTTCCTGCGTGACGACGTCGCCTACGTGATCGACGACGGCGTCTACTTCGACACCTCGCGCGTGAGCGACTACGGACTCCTCGCGGGACAGGCCCTGGACACCCTGCGCGCGGGGGCTCGCGTCGAGGCCAGCGAGCATAAGCGCAGTGCGCTCGACTTCGCCCTGTGGAAGTTCGCCAAGCCCGGCGAGCCGACCTGGCCCGCGCCCTTCGGTGACGGACGGCCCGGGTGGCATACCGAGTGCGTGGTCATGTCCCTGGGCCTGCTCGGCGACGACTTCGACCTGCACTGCGGGGGCCTGGACCTCAAGTTCCCCCACCACGAGAACGAGCGCGCCCAGGCCGTGGCGGCGCGGCGACCCTTCGCGCGCCACTGGGGGCACAACGGCTGGGTGATGGTGGGCGAGGACAAGATGAGCAAGTCCTTGGGCAACTTCACGTCCTTGACCGACCTCTTGAGCCTCACCGACGCGCGGGCGTACCGGTTGCTCGTGGTGCGATCGCACTACCGCTCCCCGATCGAGGTGACCCCCGCGACCATCGCCGACGCTGAGCGCGCCCTGGCCCGACTCGACTCGCTGGCGAGACGCTTCGCCCTGCCCCAACTGGCGGGTGAACACTTCGTGACGCCCGAGGACTACGACCTCACCGGACGCGCCGGCGAACTCGTGGCGCGCGTGAGCGCGCTCATGGACGACGACCTCAACACGCCGCTCGCGGTGGCCGAGATCTTCGACGCGGTGTCACTCGCCAATACTCTCTCGGATCAGGGAGATCAGGACGACGCGTCCGCCCTGGCCGTCGCCGTCGCCGTCCTGCTCGGGGCCATGGGTCTGAGCGTCGTGGCGACCGTGCACGAGTCCGACGACGACGTGCGCGATCTGGTGCGTGCGCGTGACGACGCGCGCCGGTCGGCGCAGTGGGCCGAGGCCGACCGATTGCGCGACGAACTGGTCTCGCGGGGGTGGATCGTGGAGGACTCGCCAGAGGGTACGAGGGTGCGTCGCGGCTAAAAAAATATTTGTCGATGTGACCTAAAACAGGTAGCCTTTGGCCTGAGGTTGCCGTTGTGGTTCCCTCCGGAATAGGTTGACGCCTACTTCCAAAGAAACAAGGAGGCCCACAGTGGCTGTAGGAACCGTCAAGTGGTTCAATGACGAGAAGGGTTGGGGTTTCATCGCGGTCGATGGACAACCGGACGTCTTTGTTCACTACTCGGAGATTCAAGGTGAGGGTCGCAAGACGCTCGTTGAGGGTCAGACTGTCGAATTTGATGTGGAGCCGGGCGATCGTGGCCCGCTCGCCAAGCGCGTCGTCCTGAATTAACCGAACACTCTGAAGTAGGCAACCGCCGCCCTTGGGCGGCGGTTGTTTCTTTTGCCCACCGCGGTCGCGTGTCATAAGGTGGTCGTAGTTACTCATGGGTAACCATGACCGAGCACGGGGACGCCAATGACCGAATTCTCCCTAGCCCTCAATGAGGAGCAGACCACCCTGCGCGACTGGGTCCACGGTTTCGCCGAGAACGTGATGCGGCCCGTGGCCCACGAGTGGGACGAGAGGGAAGAGACCCCCTGGCCGGTGATCGAGGAGGCGGCCAAGGTCGGCATCTACTCCTTGGACTTCTTCGCCAACGCCGTCGCCGATCCCTCGGGGCTGACGCTGGCCCTCGTCGTGGAAGAACTCGCGTGGGGTGACGCGGGGCTGTGCATGTCGATCATCGGTTCGACGCTGGCGATGACGGCGATCATGGCCAACGGCACGCCCGAACAGGTGGGCGAATGGATACCGGCGTGCTTCGGCACACCCGGTGACATCAAGGTCGCGGCCTTCGGCGTGAGCGAGCCCGACGCGGGCTCGGACGTCTCGTCGCTGCGCACGCGAGCGGTCTACGACGAGGCTTCCGACGAGTGGGTGTTGAACGGTACGAAGACCTGGATCACCAACGGGGGGATCGCCGCCGTGCACGTCATCGTCGCCTCGGTCGACGCCGCGCTGGGTAGTCGGGGCCACGCCTCCTTCGTCATCCCCGAGGGGACTGCGGGCCTGCGGATGGGCCAGAAGTTCCAGAAGATGGGTATTCGCGCGAGTCACACCGCCGAGGTGGTGCTGGAGGACTGTCGCATCCCCGGGCGCTGCCTCTTGGGTGGCAAGGAGAAGCTCGACGCCCGCCTGGCGCGCGCGCGCGAGGGCGCCAAGACGTCGACGCAGGCGGCCATGGCCACCTTCGAGGCGTCTCGTCCCTACGTGGGCGCGCAGGCCGTGGGCATCGCCCGCGCGGCGTACGAGTACGCCCTGGACTACGCCAAGGAGCGCCGCCAGTTCGACCGGGCGATCGTGGAGAACCAGGCGATCGCCTTCAAGCTGGCCGACATGAGGACCCGCATCGACGCCGCGCGTTTGCTCGTGTGGCGAGCGGCGTGGATGGGGGCCACCCAGCAGCCCTTTCTCGCCGGCGAGGGGTCCCAGTCCAAGCTCTTCGCGAGCGAGACCGCGGTGCGCGTGACCGAGGAGGCCATCCAGATCCTCGGTGGCTACGGCTACGTTCGCGACTACCCCGTCGAGCGCTGGCACCGCGACTCGAAGATCTACACCATCTTCGAAGGGACCTCCGAGATCCAGCGCCTCATCATCGCGCGCGCCGTGTCCGGGGTGCACATCCGGTAGTCGAGGTCAGACGACGCTAACTCTCGAAGACGTCGTCGTACCACGAAATCGTCCCCGGATCGTCCCCGGATCGTCCCCGGGGACGACGTTCGCCGGGTCAGTCGCGGTGCACCGCGCGCAGCCCACCCCAGGCCAACGTGGCACTGTGGGCGGCCAGTCGCTTGGCCTCGTCGGGCGCGGGACGCGGCCACCCCTTGGCCTCTTGCTGCAGGAGCCATACGATGGCGGCGCCTTCGGCGATGCCGACGATCCCCGCGGCCAGTTGGCGCCGATGGTCGTGACCGATCGAGACGTCGATGTAGGGAACGAGGAAGCCCACGATGCTCACCTCTATCTTGCGCAGTTCGGTGGCCGTCTCACCTTCGTGGGCGTGGATGAAGAGGAGCCGGAACGCGTCGGTGTCGTTGACGACCATGTCGAAGTACACCCGAAAGGCGCTCTCGATCTTGGAACGCGGCGTGGTGACCGAGGTGACGGCGCGCGTGAGCTTCTCCACGAGGACGGCACCGGTGTGCGCGACGATCTCTTGGTAGAGCGTGGCCTTGGACTCGAAGAACTGGTACAGGATCGGCTTGGTGAAGCCCGCGGCCTTGGCGATGTCGTCCATCGTGGTGGCGAGGTAACCGCGTTCGGCGAAGACCGCCTTAGCGACCTCGAGGATCTGATCACGCCTCTCGAGATGCGCTGGAGTGTCGTCGCGTAACGCCATGGGCCAAATCTAATCGTCGTCGCTCGCGAAGGACTGGGCGAGGAGCCCCTCTAAACGTGCGGGGAGGTCGTTGACGTTGAAATGCTGGCGCGCCACCTCGAGGTTCGATTCGAGGAGACCCTCGTCGGGACGTCGCCAGAACTCCTTGATAGACGCGACGTCGTCGAGGTCGAAGAAGTCGAATCCGAAGGCGGCGATCTCGCGCGCGACCGGGTAGGGATGAAGCGCCAGGGGACGGCGGTGCGTCACCGATTCGAGGACGGGATTGCCGAATCCTTCCCACGTCGAAGACATCACCACGAGGTCGGCGGCCGCGTAGGCGTCGCTCATGGTGACGCCGGCGGGCACCAGGCGCCGCACCGGCACCGACGCCCCCTCGATGAGGGCCGCGAGTTCGTCCCCGTAGCCGTCCTCGGCGGGTCCCATGATCCACAAGGTGGCGTCCAGGCGTTCGCATAGCTTCAGCGCACCGGCGACGTTCTTGCGGGGGATGGCTCTCGTGGGCAGGGCGACGAGACGTTCGCTGGTGACGCGCAGTGCCTCGCGCGTCGCGGCGCGCTCCCCGGGCGGTGGCGTGCAGTCGAAGGAGTTGTAGATGGTGGTGGCGACGATACCGCGCGCCAGGAGTTCGCGTCGCGACAGATCGTTGATCGTGACGTGTCGCCACCGCGGCGCGTCGCGGGGGCCGTCGAGGTGGGCGAGGTGCGCGCGCTGCCACGCGAGGTCGTGGTGGCGAAAGATCGCGTCGCGGTCGTCGAGCACGTCGTAGAGAACCTCGCGCCCGGCGACGTTGAGCGGCAACGACGCCAGGTTCTCTACGATGACCACGTCGTAGCCGTCGAGGGCGTCACGCAGGTGCGCTCGCGAGGGGGGCGTCGTGGCGTCAGCGGCGAGCCCGGGGATGAGCCGACCGGCGACGCCCGATCCGGCGATGGTGTGTACCTCGTGACCGAGCCGACGCAGCGCCCGGACCCACTTGGCCGCTTCGATCGAGACGCCGTCGGTGCCGCCGAGGCGAAAACTCACCAGGGCGATCCGCGTCATGGCGCCACGTTAGGCGCTGAGGTGAATTTATCCTCGGTGGTAAGGTGACGCAGTTGGCAATCGCCCAGGGCGATGGCCTATCCCGGAGGAATGTGATGGCAAAACGAGCGTTGATTACGGGCATCACCGGTCAAGACGGTTCCTATCTCGCCGAGCTGCTCCTCGACAAGGGCTACGAGGTCTTCGGCCTGGTGCGTCGTTCGTCGAGTGAGAACTTCGAACGAATCAGCCGCTTCCAGGATCGACTCACCCTCTTGTCGGGAGACCTGATGGACGAGGTCTCGCTGATCAACGTGCTGCGCGACAGTCGCCCGAGCGAGGTCTACAACCTGGCCGCGCAATCCTTCGTCCAGACGTCGTGGAGTCAGCCGGTGCTGACCTCAGAGACCACCGCGCTCGGGGTGACGCGCATGCTCGACGCGATCCGCATCGTGGACCCCGAGATCCGCTTTTACCAGGCGAGCTCGTCGGAGATGTTCGGGCGCGTTCGCTCCATCCCCCAGAACGAGGACACCGAGTTCTATCCTCGCTCGCCCTACGGCGTGGCCAAGGTCTACGGGCACTGGATCACGGTGAACTACCGCGAGAGCTACCAGTTGCACGCCTCCAGTGGGATCCTGTTCAATCACGAGTCCCCGCGGCGCGGACTCGAATTCGTGACGCGCAAGGTCACCCACGGCGTGGCGCGCATCAAGAACGGCCTCGATAGGGAACTGTTCCTCGGCAACCTTGACGCCCAGCGCGACTGGGGATTCGCCGGCGACTACGTCAAGGCCATGTGGGCGATGCTCCAGCGCGAGGAGCCCGACGACTTCGTCATCGCCACCGGTCAGACCCATTCGGTGCGAGAGCTCTGTGAGGTGGCCTTCTCCGCCGCGGGGCTCGACTGGCAGGACCACGTCAAGATCGACCCGGCGTTCCTTCGACCCGCCGAGGTGGACCTGTTGGTCGGTGACCCGTCCAAGGCCCAATCGACGCTGGGTTGGAAATGCGACGTCGATTTCTACGGCTTGATTGAGATGATGGTCGCGGCCGACCTCGACGCTCTGCGGAGCTAGACACTTGGGGGGCGACCAGGTGGTCGTTCGACTCGTGAACGCCGTCGTGATGTCCAAGGGCTTCCCCCTGCTGAGCGGCGTGGACCTCGAGGTTCAACCCGCGACGCTCACCGTGCTCACCGGGGCCAACGGGGCCGGCAAGACGAGCCTGCTGCGGCTTCTCGGGGGACTCGAGGCCTTGAGTTCGGGATCGGGATCGGTGGTCGGGGTGGACCTGCACGACGGCGATCGTCGGCTCCTGCGGCGTCGAGTGGGTTGGCTCGGGCACGAGGGTTCCTTCTACGCCGACTTGAGCGTGCGCGAGAACCTCGTCTTCGCCGCGCGGGCGCTCGAACGACCCCTCGACGACGTCGACGCGGCGCTGGCGCGCGTGGCGCTCGAACACCGCGCCTCGACCACCACCAAGTGGCTCAGCGCCGGACAGCGCCGGCGACTGGGCATCGCCTGGCTCCTCGTGCGCCGACCCGAGCTCTGGCTGCTCGACGAGCCCTACGCGTCGCTCGACCAGACCGGCCGGGAGTTCTTCGACCAACTGCTCGCCGACGTCATCGCGGCGGGGGCCACCGTGGTGATCAGCGCCCACGACCCGTTGGGCCCGAGCGCCGTGGCGCCTCGCACCGTCCAGATGGTGGGCGGGCGGGTGCGCGAGCCGTGATCCGCGTCGCCTGGCTGGTGGCGGCCAAGGATCTGCGCATCGAGGCGCGCAGTCGCGTCCTGCTGTGGCAGGTGCTGCCCTTCGCCGTGATCGCGCTGCTGCTCTCGGGCCTCGCCCTCGGTCCCGCCCAGGCGGGGGCGTCGTCGGCCGGGCCTGGGTTGTTCTACCTGGTCACCCTCTTCGTCGCGCTACTCATGATCAACCGCTCCCAGGCCCTGGAGAACGCGCCGGGCACCCGGGCCTCGGTCGCGACGCTCGGACTTGATCCGGCGGGGGTGTTCCTCGGCAAGGCGCTCGCCCTCACGGTGGAGCTCTGGGTGACCGGGGCGGTCCTGCTGATGGGATCGGTCCTGGTCCTGCACACCGATCTCCTGGGCACCCTGCGGGCGCTGCCGAGCATCCTCGTCACGCTCGCGGCCCTGGCCGCAGCCGGTACGCTTTACGGAGCACTCACGCAGGGCGGCGACGGCCCGGCCACCTTGTTGCCGGTCCTGACCCTTCCGGCATTCGCCCCATTGCTGATTGCGGGGGAGCGCTCCTTCAGCGCCGCCCTGCAGGGGGGAGCACTGTGGCAGTGGTGGGTCATCGTGGTGGTCGCCCTGGTGGCCTACGGCGCGGTGGGAATTCTGCTTTACGGTGTTTTGGAGGAATCATGATCAAGCTCTCCCAGCGACTACTGGGTCCGGTGACGCTCCTCCTCCTGGGCCTCACCTTCTGGTTGGGGCTGTGGGTGACGCCGCCCGACGCGGTCCAGGGAGACCTCGTGCGCCTGCTCTACGTGCATCCGCCCATCGCCTGGGTCGCGCTCTACGTCTCCTTCGGCACGGCCACGGTGGCGAGCTGCCTCTACCTGTGGCGGCGCACGCGCTCGATGACCATGGACCGCATCGCGTACTGCGCGATGGAGATCAGCGTGGTCTTCATCGCCCTGACCTTGATCACGGGTTCGATCTGGGGTCGACCCACCTGGGGGGTCTGGTGGGCGTGGGACGCGCGACTCACCTCCACGGCGATTCTGGGGGTCTTCGCCCTGGCGTACCTGGCGCTGCGTCGCGCCAACGACGACGCGGACCAGCGGGCTCGGCGAAGCGCGGTCTTCGCCATCTTGACCGCGATCAACGTGCCCATCATCCATTTCTCGGTGCTGTGGTGGAAGACCCTGCACCAGGGAGCGTCCGTGCTGACCTCGACGGGACAGCTCAACGTGCACGGCACCATGCTCTGGACGATGCTGACCGGCTTCGTAGGTTTCACCCTCCTCTTCTTCTGGCTCCTGCGCGAGCGCTACCGTCTCGAGGTCACGCGCGAGCGTCTCGTCGCCACGACCGTCGACGAGGCGCTCAGCCAGCGTCGACGCGAGGGCGTCTGATGGGCTACGTCATCGCCGGCTACGCGGTCGCCTTCGGCGGCCTCGCCCTCTACACCCTCTCGATCTACTGGCGAGGTCGCCGTGGCTGACACCTCGTCGCTCGACGCCCTGGCGCCGGTGGCGCCGCCGAGGGCGTCGTCGCGCTCGTCGCGTCGATCGATCGCGGTCATCGCGGTGCTGGTGCTCGTCGTGGTCGTGCTGTTGAGCCAGGGACTGCTCACCTCGCTCAACTACTTCGAGACCGTGGACCAGGCCCTCGGCCAGCGGGCGTCGCTCGGCACCAAGGTCATCCGGCTCGAGGGCGTCGTGCAGCCCGGGTCGATCTCGCGCACCAACGACGGCGCCTCCTTCACGCTGAGCGGATCGCGCTCGAACCACGTGTTCGTCACCGCCCAGGGCTCGCCCCCGCAACTCTTCCAGGCGAACATCCCCGTGGTGGTGGTCGGACACTTCGCCTCGTCGACGTCGCTCGACTTCGTGGGGACCCAGATCATGGTCAAGCATTCCTCGTCGTACATCGCCGCGCACCCCAGTCGGGTGAAGGCGCCGAACGGAACGAGTCGATGACCTTGACGTGGATGGGGCGCGTCGCGCTCGATGTCGCATTCCTCGCCTGCGTCGCCGGCATCGTCGCCCAGGCCCTGACGATCCGTGGCCGGCGTTCGCGCGCCGCGCTCTGGGGCACCGTCGCGCTCCTCGGCGTGGTCGGCGCGGTCGGGGTCATGCAGTTCGCCCTGGTGACCCACAACTTCTCCTTGGCCTACGTGGCCGAGAACAACGCCACCTTCACGCCACTGATCTATTCCATCACCGGCATGTGGTCCGCCCTCGAGGGGTCGCTCCTGCTGTGGGCGCTGGTGCTGACGGCATTGACGCTCGCGGTCATCCGTCACTACCGCGAGGAGTCCACCGACGCGGTGGTCGCCTGGGCGACCCTGGTGATGTTCGTCGTCGGCGCCTTCTTCATCTTGTTGATGGTCGGACCCGCGGACCCCTTCTTGGCGAACCCCGCGCACGTCCTGCAGGGGGCCGGACCCAACGCGCTGCTCCAGGACAACCCCCTCGTCGCGGTGCACCCGCCGCTGCTCTACGCCGGCTTCGTGGGCTTCTCGGTGCCCTTCGCCTTCGCCATCGCCATGC
>JAJZFO010000313.1 GCA_021805305.1 Actinomycetes bacterium
GGTTGGGACTCACGACGTCCGCGCCCGCTCGCACGGCCTCCTCGAGCGCCGGGCCCGCCGAATCCACCACGCAGCGCCGGTCGAGGTCGTGGGCCAATCGCACCACGCGCGCGTAGGAGTCGTGGGGGGAACCGGGGGGGAGGCTCCCCGAGCACACGATGGTGCGGTGCACGTTCGACAGGGTCCGCACCTCGCCGAGCAGCCGGTCCCAGTCCGCGGCGTCGACCGCGACACCGGGTTCGTTGAGGACCGTGACCCGCGCCGAGTCCTCCAAGATGATGGTGGCGCCGCGCGCGTGACCCGGTACGCGAGGTCCGCGCAGGTCCGCGCCCTCGTCGCGGGCCAGGGCGTTGAGTTGCGTCTCGTCGTGCGTGGGCACGAAGGTCACGACGGTGGCGTCGTCGTCGAGGACCCGCGCGATCCGCGCCACGTTGACGCCCTTGCCCCCCAGACTCACCACGCCGGCCCGGGGTCGCTGCACGTGACCCGGCATCAACTCGTCCATCTCGATCGTGTGATCGACGCAGATGTTGGGATTGACGATCAGCACGTCAGACTCCCGCCGCGCGCACGGGGGGACGACCCCCGTGTAGTTCGTCGAGCAGTCGGTCGACCTCGCGGTCGAGGTCCGCCGCTCCGTCGACCACGTGGTGCTCGACCACCGGCGCCGGCGAGGACAGGTCCGCTCCGGATTCAATCTTCAATCGGTCACGGGGCTCGCCGCGACGCACGAGTCGTTCGCGCAACAAGGCGGGGGGGCACTGCACGTAGAGGAGTTCGGTGTTGACCGGTGCCGACGAGGGGCCCGCCGACGACCACCGGGCCACCATGCGCTGCCACGCCGGGGGCGAAGAAATCTCGCGGCTGAAGGGCGCGGCGATCACGACGTCACGTCCGAGGACGATGTTCGCCGTCGCCGCCGCCAAGAGCGAGTCGTAGCGTGCCGGGCGCAGGGTGCGGCCGAGTTCCTGATCCAGCGCGTACTCGGGCTGATCGAGGAGGACCAGGCACTGCTGCACCAGCGGAGCGGTGATCTGGTCCAGGTCGAAGAGGCACGAGGAGGACCGCAACGCCAACCGAGTCGCGAAAGTGGTCTTGCCGCTCGCCGCGGGACCCGCCACGATCACGACGTTCGGGGGGAACATTGTTCTCAACTCGCTTCCCGGCTCTTCTTTCAAATTCTCGTGAATGACTTCGTGAACCCCGGGGCGCCGCACGGCCACCGGGTGAGAGTGAAGGGTCCTTCCCCCGCCGTTGGGAAACGGGGGAAGGACCCTCCTCGCTACGACTACTTCGACAACGTCGACTGGTAGAAGTACTTCGTGATCGCGGGCGAGTGCGAGTTAGCAGTCGTCGCGATCACGTTGGGCACCAAGGTCGACTTGGGGACCAACGACTTGTGACCGGTCAAGATGTCGTAGGCGTACTGCACCGCGTCCGCACCTTCGACCGCGGGCTGTTGCATCACGAGGACGTTGATCACGCCCTGCTGGAGCAACTTCACCGTCGCGGGCTCGGGGTCGTAGGCGGCCACGAAAATCTTGCCCGCCTTACCGGCGTTCTTGATAGCCGTACCGGCGCCCTGAGCACCGTAGAGGTTGGTGCCGAAGATACCGACCAATTTCGGGTACTTCAAGACGATGTTCTTCGTCTGGGTCTCGGCCAACGTCGGGCTGTCGTTGTTGTACTGGACCGTCGCCACCGACATGTTCTTGTAGGTCTTGATCTGGGCCAAGAATCCGGCCTGACGCGCGTCGGTGGTCGAGACGCCGGCCACCGTGTTGTCCACGGCCACCTGTCCCTTGTAACCCGCCAGCTTCGCGATCGTCTCGGCCGCCAACTGACCACCCTGGAAGTTGTTCGAGGTGATCCGTCCGGCGAGGATCGAGGTGTCGGTCAAGGTGGTGTCCACGGTGATGACCGGGATGCCCGCCTTGATGAACTGCTCGATCGGCGCCTTCAACGCCACCACGTCAGTCGGCGCGATGAGTAGCGCGTTGGGGTGCTCGGCCAGGACCGTCTTGACCACGGGAATCTGCAGCGTGGTACTCCACGTCGAGGCGCCCTGCCAGATCAGCTTCACCCCGAGCTTCTTCGCTTCCGCGGAAGCTCCGTTGCCCATCGTGATGTAGAACGGGTCGGTCGTCAAACCGGGAATCAGCGCGATGGTGAACTTCGACGCCGCGTGCGGCGTCGCCGACGCACCCGACGGTGAAGCCGCGACGACGCTGGCGAGCGAGCCCGCCGCCATCAATCCGGCCACCGATAGCAAACTCACGGTTCGGCGCGAAATGTTTTTCGCCGCACCATTTCTCTTATTCATATTTCCCTCCATTGCTGTGACTTCCCCCTTGTGTGAGGACTGCTCGGCCATTGCCGCGCTCCGTTGCCCTAAGCGGCCACCGCACTAGTCGGTACCCGCCCTGACCCGAATTCGGTCAATTGCGACTGCTGTGACGATGATGGCGCCGATGGCCACCTGCTGCCAGAAGGGGGCCACGTTGGCGAGGACCAGGCCGGTCTCGAGGACCGCGATGATGGAGGTCCCGATGAACGTCCCGAGAATGGTGCCGCGGCCGCCGAAGATGCTCGCCCCGCCGATGATCACCGAGGCGATGGCGTAGAGGTTGTCGTTCGCCGTGCCGGTCGTCGCGTTCGCCGACGACAGGTTGGCGGTCACCATGAGCGCCGCCACGCCCGAGAGAAAACCCGAAATCACGTAGACCCTGATCAAGTGGCGGTCTACGTGGATACCCGCGCGCCGCGCGGCGATCTCGTTCGAGCCAATCGAATAGGTCCGCATGCCGAATCGCGTGCGCGACAGAACAAACGACGCCACCACCGCCACCAGCAGTGCGACGACCACCGGGTAGTTCAGCCATCCCCCAAAGAACGTGTCCGCCCCCAAGGACCCCATGAAATTCGTGAGGTTGGTCACTTCGCCCCCGTTGTTCAACAGGTCCGTACCGCCCATGATCGCGGTCATCGTGCCCAAGGTGACGATGAAGGGCGGGATCTTCATCTTGGTGATGATGAGCCCGTTCACCAGCCCGATCGCCGTCCCGGCCGCGAGCATCATGACGATGCCCAGGATCGTCGCCAATCCCTGGCTACCACCGTGGGCCAGCATGTTGGACATCACGAGGGCGCCGGCCATTCCCGAGAACCCCATCGTGGCGCCCACCGCCAAGTCGATCCCGCCGGTCAAGATGACGAAGGTCTCACCCACCGCCAGGATGAGGTACTCCACGGCGTACCCCGAGGTGGAATTCCAGGCCGCCTGCGTGTACATCGTCGAGGAGATCGTGCCGAAGAGCACGATGAGCACGATGAGCACGCCGAGGGTCCAGAACTGTCCGACGCGTCCGAGCAGCGCTTGGAACCAGGGGGTCGGGGCGTCCTCGTCGCGGGCCACGCCCACGCCCGCGTCCGTCTTCTTCTTCAGTAGGTCCAGGGCCATGACTTACTCCGCAACTTTCGACGCCGATGAACCGGTGATGTAACTGACGATCTGATCGATCGAGGTGTCGCGCGGGCGTAGTTCGGCCACGATGCGACCGCGGAACAGGACGACGATGCGGTCACACACCTCGTAGACCTGGGGCAGGTTGTGACTGATCAACACCACCGGCACCCCGTGCGAGGCCACCGAGCGAATCAATTCGGCGACGCGAGCCTGCTGCTCGACACCCAGGGCCGCCGTCGGCTCGTCCATCAACACGACGCGCGAGCCCCACGCGACGGCGCGACCAACGGCCACCGCTTGACGCTGACCCCCCGAGAGCCGCCCCACGCGCTGACCCACCGACGCGATGCGGATCTGGGTGCGCTCCAAGTCCTGGACCGACCGCTCGATCATCGCCTTGCGGTCGAGCCAACCGATCCACTTGAACAGACCGCCCTTCACGATCTCTCGGCCGAGGAATAGGTTCGCCCAAATCGTCAAATCGGGCGCCAGGGCGAGGTCCTGATACACGGTCTCGATGCCCGCGTCGCGCGCCTCGGTCGGTGTTTTGAATTGCGCTTCCTTACCGTCCACGAGGATCGAACCGGTGGTCGGGTGCAGCGCACCCGCGATGATGTTGATCAGTGTGGACTTGCCGGCCCCGTTATCGCCGACCAGGCCGACCACCTCTCCGGGGTAGACGTTGAAGTCCACCTCGTGCAGGGCGTGGACGCTCCCCCACCGCTTTGAGATGCCCTTGGCCTGGATGATGGGCGCACTCATCGGTGCGCCCCCCACTGACTCCGTTACCGTCACTACCGCCCCCCATCAACGACCGTGGTGCTCGAGGGCCACCGACTTCGTGCGCTCTCTCCGCAGCACCCACCCCACCGCGAATCAACAGTTGCCACAATAAACAAATTTTGACATGGTTGTCAATTACAATTGTGAAAACTTTTCGAAACTCTATTATACAAGTTAATCAGGTAATATCCGAAATTTACATAATGACATCGATAGAACTATCGTTTTCTCGGTCTCGGCACCTTTACCCCCCTCGTCACCCATTTCGTCACCCGCCGTCAGATGGGCAGCACAAAGGGCGACGCCCTTCGTCGACGTGGGCGCGGTAGCGCCGGGAGTCTCGCGAGCGGCTGCTCGAAACCGTCCCCTGACGTCGTGATGATCGCGCGGCGGAGATCGCCGGCACCCCCCACTCGGGTCGAGGGTGGTCCGTTCGAGACGACCCCCTCACTGGCGAGCCCCGGGCGGAGTGCCCGGGCGCGCTCCGACGCCGGTAACGGTGACGCGCGCGGCGGGTGTCGAATCACTCGGGCCCGAGGAGTTGCGGCGCGGCCACGTACGCCCCCCTTTCGACGACGGCTCCCCCTTCGACTAACCCCGAACGTTCGGCGGCGGCGAGCGAGCGACCGCAGTAGGTTGGCACTGGTCATCGCGCGCGACGGGTACCCGAACGCGAACACCGCGAGAGAAGGAGGACCCCCACCATGAAGGCTGTCACCGCCACCAGTGACGGAGTGTTGATCAGTGACGTCGACGAGCCGACACTGACCGCGGGCGAGGCGCTCGTGGAGATGACGGTCACCGGGGTGTGCGGCTCCGACACCCACGCCGCCGCCGGTGAACATCCCTTCGTGGCGTTGCCGTACCGGCCCGGACACGAAGTGGTGGGAGTGGTACGCGCGGTCGCCGGCGACGTCGCGACCGTCGCGGTCGGGGACCGCGTCACGGTGGAACCGACCCTTCCGTGCTGGCACTGCAAGATGTGTCGCACCGGTCGTTCCAACATCTGTGAGAATCTGCGATTCTTCGGCTGCGGTTACGAGCAGGGCGGCATGAGCGAGCGATTCACGGTCCCCGCCCACCGCCTCCACGTGCTGCCCGACGACGTGAGCGATCTCCAGGGAATTCTCATCGAACCACTCTCGACGCCGGTGCACGCGGTGCGCCAGGCCGGCGGCGTGACCGGCAAGGCCGTCGTCATTTTGGGTTCGGGCACCATTGGACTCCTCATGCTGCGAGCGGTGCAGCACGACGGCGCGCGACGCATCGTGATGACCGACCCGCGCGCGGACAAGCGCGAACGGGCGCTTCGCCTCGGCGCCGACGTCGTCGTGGACTCCCTGCGCCCGGACGCGGTGCAGGTCATTCGCGCCGAACTCGGCGAGAGCGCCGACGTCGTGTTCGACTGCGTATCGATCCAGAGCACGATGGACCAATCCCTGGCACTCGCCTACAAGGGTGGCGTCGTGGTGGTGGTGGGGGTGCCGGTCCGGCCCGTGAGCGTTTCCTTGCCCCACCTCCAAGACCTGCAGGTGCGCGTGCAAGGAAGCGCGACCTACATGCCCGAGGATTACGCGACGGCCATCGAGATGATTGCCAGTGGCCTGGTCACCCCCGAGGACTTCATCACCGCGGTCTACCCTCTCGAACGCGTCGCCGACGCCTTCGCGGCGTCGGCCTCGGGCGCCCAGGTCAAGGTCGTCGTGACCTCGGAGCCGCGACCGTGACGCCCGCGCGCGCCCCACTGAACGACGCGGCGCTCTCGCACCTCGAGGGTATTCCCGTTCCCGGCTACGACCGCGCGACGCTGCGACCCGGCATCGCGCACTTCGGGGTGGGTAACTTCCACCGGGCGCACCAGGCCGTCTACGTCGACCGGTACCTGCGCCAGAGCGGGGACGTGAATTGGGGGATCGTCGGTATCGGCGTTAGCGACGGCGACGCGGCGCGACGTAAGGCGGCGGTGTTCACCGAACAGGACTACCTCTACACGTTGACCGAATTCGATCCCTCGGGCGCGGCGACGTCGCGGGTCATCGGCGCCATGACGGACTATCTCCTCGCCCCGCGAGAACCCGAGCGGGTCCTGGACCTGCTCGCCTCACCGAGCCTGCACCTCGTCACCTTGACGATCACCGAGGGTGGATACTTCCTCGAGACGACGACGGGGGCCTTCGCCGGCGACCGCCCCGAGGTCCTCGCGGAGTTCGAGTCGGCGACACCGTCGACGGTGTTCGGGTTCTTGGTGCGCGCTCTGGAGCGTCGTCGCGATCGGGGTGTGGCGCCCTTCACCGTTGTCTCGTGCGACAACCTGCCCCACAACGGTAACGTCGCGCGCACCGCGGTCCTCGGTTTCGCCGCGCGGCGCGATCCGCGCCTCGCCCAGTGGATTGAGGACAACGTCGCGTTCCCCAACTCCATGGTCGATCGAGTGGTGCCCTACGTCTCGCCGGCGACGCGCGACGACCTCAACGAACGCACCGGCCTCGACGACGCGCTCGCGGTGACCGGGGAGAGTTATTTGCAGTGGGTCCTGGAGAACAAGTTCTCCGACGTTCGACCGGCCCTCGAGGAGGTCGGCGTGCAGATCGTCGACGACGTCACCCCGTACGAGACCCTCAAATTGCGTCTGTTGAACGCCCCGCACGTTCTCTTGTCGTATCCGGCCGTCCTGGCGGGGTACCGACTGGTGCACGAGGCCATGGCCGACCCCACCCTTCGTGCACTCCTCGAGCGGTTCGTGGAACTCGACGTGATTCCGATTCTGGAGAACGTGCCCGCGGACGTACGAGTACGCGACTACGCCCACACGATCTTCGAGCGCTTCGGGAATCCCGCCATCGGCGATCAACTGCTACGGATCGCCACCGACGGGGCGTCGAAGATACCGACCTTTCACGCCCCCATCACCTCCCGACTCGTCCACGACGAGAAGAACGTCGCGCGCGAGGTGCTCTTGTTGGCCTGTTATCGTCGCTACCTCGGGGGTGTCGACGACCGGGGCGAACGCTTCGAGGTCACGGAGCCGACCCTGTCCGCCGAGGACTTCGCCGCACTGCGGCGCGAGAACGATCCGACGCCCGCGCTGCGCATCCCCGCGTTTCAGCCCCTCGGGTTAGGCGACTATCCCGCGGCCTCGCCGCTGCTCGCGCTAATCGACACCGCGCTCGACCGCGAGGGCGTCATCGCGACCATTGAACGCTACGGTCTCGACTAAACCTCCGGCGCGGCCCCGCCCGTTCGGCCCGCGGCGCGCGGCGCGCGGAGGTAGCGCGCGACCACGATTAACCTCGTGACCCAGCGGCGACCTCGACGGTGTAGTCGCTCGCGCGAGAGGAAGGACGAGACCGCATGATCGACATCATCGACAGTCCGTTGCATCAGCAGTGGCTGAGAAACGAAGAGCTACGGCTCGTGGACTTCGCCCGCCGGGTCGTGCGCGACGACGACACGGGCGCCTGGCTCGTCGATGACGGTCAGCCCGACACCCACCGCGCCGGCTACACCTACGTGACGGGTCGAATGGCCTACGTCCACTACCTCGCCGCACTCCGGGGGGTCCCGGGTGCGCGCGAGCGCGCGGTGCGACTCCTGCGCGGACTCGACACCACGGCGCGCGATCACCACCACGGCGGGTGGCGCGAACGTCACGACGATGACGGTTCGACCGACAAGTCGGCCTACGCCCACTCCTTCGTGGTTCTCGCCAGCGCCACCGGCACCCTCGCGGGCGACCCCGACGCGAAGAGACTGCTGGAGGAGGTCCTGGAGGTGGTCAACGACCGCTTCTGGGAACCCGACGTCGGACTGTTCGCGGACACGTGGTCGGGTGATTGGTCGACCCGGCGGCCCTATCGGGGGCTCAACGTGAACATGCACTTGGTCGAGTCCATGTTGGCCGCGACGGATGCGACGGGCGACCCCGAGTGGGCGAACCGTGCGACGAGCGTGGTGCGATTCGTCCTCGATCGCGCCGCCGAGAACAGCTGGCGCATCCCCGAACACTACGACGCGCAGTGGCGCCCGGTACTCGACTACCACCGCGAGACCCCCAACGACCAGTTCAAACCCTACGGCGCGACCATCGGACACGCCTTCGAGTGGGCGCGACTCATCGTCTGCACGCCAGCGGTCTCCGCCGAGCGGTCTCGCTTCGTTGAAGGGGCGCGAGAACTCTACGCGCGAGCAGTGACCGACGGCTGGGCCCGCAACGGCCACGACGGATTCGTCTACACCACCGATTGGGAAGGCCAACCGGTCGTCACCACGCGACTGCACTGGGTCACCACCGAGGCGATCGGCGCGGCGGCGACCCTCGCGCGAACCCTCGACGAACCGCGCTACGCCGACGAGTACCTGCGGTGGTGGGGCTACGCCGACCACTTCCAGATCGACCGCGACCACGGCTCCTGGCACCACGAGCTCACCGAGTTCAACCAGCCCACGGCGACGATCTGGTCGGGTAAGCCCGACCTGTACCACGCGTATCAGGCAACCCTCGCCGGTCAACTCGCCCCCGCCACCAGTTTCGCCGCCGCGATTCTCTCGCGCACCGGGAACGAGCCGGCGCGAGCCGGCGTGATCGCCTCCGAATAGGAAGCGACGACGGGGCCCCGAGGACGACCCCCACCGGGTCCTCGTGCGGGCGTCAACGGTTATCCCCCGGGATTCTCGCGCCCGCACCTAGCTCGCATGACGTCAATGGACGCGGCGCCCGCACGGCCCTCGAGCGAGCGCGATGGCGAGAACACTGTCGCCCTGCTATAGTATTCAATTATTCCATTGAATAGAGGAATTATGGAAGCTCGGGAGTTCAAGGACGGCATCTTCACGCAGCTCGCCCGTGTCGGGGCCGCCTTCTCGAGTCCCAAACGAGTGGAGATCATCGACCTGCTCGCCCAGAGTGAGCGGTCCGTTGAATCAATTGCGCTCGCGCTGGGAATGAGCATCGCGAACACGTCGCGCCACCTCGGAGTACTGCGCGGCGCCGGATTACTGCGCTCGCGTCGCGACGGACTCTTCGTCCTGTACCGCGTGGCTGATGAATCCGTCGTCAACGGGTACCGGACGCTCCGTCTCCTGGCGGAGGAGCGGATCGCTGACGTTCGACAATTGGCGGCGGCGTTCTTCGGCGAGGTGGACGGCGTCGAGCCCTTAGGGCTCGAGGCGCTTCTCGCGCGCTCGGATTCGGGCGACGTGGTGCTCGTCGACGTCCGTCCTCGACTGGAGTTCGACGCCGGTCACCTCCCGGGTGCCATCAACATCCCCGTCGACGACCTCGACACCTTCGCCGCGTCGTTGACGGCCCACTCCTCGGTGGTGGCGTACTGCCGTGGTCCCTACTGCGTCATGGCCGCTCAGGCGGTGGCGCGACTGCGCGAGGCCGGTGTGGACGCGCAGCGTCTC
>JAJZFO010000008.1 GCA_021805305.1 Actinomycetes bacterium
AGGTGTTTACGGGTCGCGCGTGAGCGCAGGTGCCCGGCGACGCCGGTAGCCTCGTATCGACCACCACAAAGGACGAACCGTGACTTTCGACGCTACGCAGCACCCCGCCCTGGCGGGCATCGTGGAACCGCAGGTTCTGCGTCCCTTGGGCGAACTCGGGTTCCTCGACGAGGTGGTCACGACGCCCTCGGGGCTCGAGGTCACCCTCGTGCTGCCCGCGTCGAACTGGCCCCAACGTGACTACCTGGAGGAGCAGATCCGTGGCGTCAACCCCTCTTTGACCTTGCACGTGCGCACGATGAACGAGGAGGAGTTGTTGCGCCTGCGCAACTACCTTCGCACGTCGATGACCGGCTCGTCCTCGCCCGGCGAGCACGCCCACGCGAGTGATCAGCCCAAGTTCCTCGATCGACTCTCCAAGACCAGAGTCCTAGGGATCTCCTCGGGCAAGGGTGGGGTGGGCAAGTCCTCGGTGACCGTGAACCTGGCCATCGCGCTCGCGCGCCGTGGCCTGCACGTGGGGGTGCTCGACGCCGACGTGTACGGCTTCTCACTGCCCAAGATGCTCGGTGCGGTGAGTGATCCCATCGTGCTGGGCGACACCGTCCTGCCGACCCTGGCGCACGGCGTGCACTGCGTCTCCATGGGGTACTTCGTGCCCGACGCGCAACCCGTCATCTGGCGTGGCCCGATGCTGCACAAGGCCATCGAACAATTGATCACCGAAGCGTGGTGGGACGAGCCCGACTTCTTGCTCATCGACATGCCGCCGGGGACCGGCGACGTCGCCCTGACGTTGTCCGAGGTACTGCCGCGCATCGAGATGTACGTGGTGACCACTCCCCAGGCCGCGGCCCAGCGGGTGGCCCAACGCTCGGCCTACGCCGCTCGCAAACTCAAACTGTCGGTCCGCGGCGTGATCGAGAACATGAGCTGGTTCCGCGGTGACGACGGGACGCGCTACGAGATCTTCGGCCGTGGCGGCGGCGAGCGATTGGCCAACGACCTCGGTGTCGCACTGTTGGGACAGATCCCCCTGGAGACGCCGCTGCGTGAGGGCGGTGATGAGGGGGTGCCGCTCGTGGTGAGCCATCCCGACAGCGAAGCCGCCCTGGCCTTTGCCGATCTCGCCGCGAAGGTCGCGGCCCAAGGTCCCGCGCGGGTCTATCGACAGGAGCTTCGCATTCGCTAGAGCGAGTGCCTAGTCGTCGCGGCTGCGGTTGCGCGGCCGTTGTGGCGACGTCGATTCAACTGCCGCGGGCCGAACCGTCGCTCGGGTCCCCGGCGGGCCCGTTGCCCTTTGCGTGAGCCGAGGGTTTGGCGCCCAGCGCGATGCTGACCGACGCCGGCGCGGAGAAGCCCTCATCGGTGCCCAGGTAGCGGCGCGGATCGGCGTCGAATCGCTCGGCGCAGCCGGTCGCGCAGAACCACACGTCGAGCCCCTCATAGACGCGGTGCGCCGCGGCGCTGGTCGGGTCCACGCTCATGCCACAGACCGGGTCGCGCACCGACGCCGACGCGGCGGCACTCTCATCGGTGCCCAGGTAGCGGCGCGGATCGGCGTCGAATCGCTCGGCGCAGCCGGTGGCGCAGAACCACACGTCGAGCCCCTCATAGACGCGGTGCGCCGCGGCGCTGGTCGGGTCCACGCTCATGCCACAGACCGGGTCGCGCACCGACGCGGCGTCGGCCATGGCCCTATCACCCGGGGACGCGGACGGCAACGACGAGTCTGCGTACGAGTCGGGGTCGGCGTCGAACTTCTCGCGACAATGGTCCGAGCAGAAGTAGAACGTCCGTCCGGCGTGCACCGAGGTGGCGGGCGCGTCCACGGTGCGCACCTGCATCGAACACACCGGGTCGATCGCGTAGCCGACGCCGCCACCAAAGCGTTGGGCGTTCCTCGCCAGCCACCAGACGCCCAGGGCGACGACGATGAAGGCGAAGTTGAGGTAGGTGGTGTAGTTCCACGAGAAGTGCGCGGCGCTCACGCTGAAGGTCCGTCGCGATGGGACGGCGCCCATCCCCGCGAAGATCACCTGGGTGGCGAGCCCCGCGAGCGCCATGACGCCATAGAAGAGTCCCACCATGCGAAGGGTCAAGGACGCGCCGTAGAGCTTGCGGTAGATGAGGATGAGTGGCATGGCGATCAGGTCCGCGAAGATGAATGCGATCACCCCGCCAAAGGAGATCCCGCCCGCCCAGAGGGCGGCGGCCAGGGGCACGTTACCGATCGAGCAGACCCAGCTGATCACCGCGATGAGGGGTCCGACGAGCGCGTTCTCGACGTCCGTCCAGGGACCGTGACCGTGGATGAAGAGGTCGTTCCAGAACTGCGTGGGCACCAGGGTGGCCAGTTGGCCGGCCACGACGTAGCCAATGACCAGTTCTCGACGCAACATGGTGGCGTCGGCGAGGGCGTAGCGCGAGGCGTCGGACCAGGCGGCGCCGGAGCGCAGGTCGACCGACGTCGTGGCGCCCTCGTGGTGATCCTCGTGGTGATCCTCGAGGGGGGCGAGTGTCGCGGGCGAGTCGTCCGAGAAGTGCTCGTGTCCGGCGTGGGTCGCACCCTGGAGGCGCGCACGGGCCGCCGCTAGAAGCGGGCCGCGAAAGACGATTCCGCCCGTGGCGGCGAGCAGGACGATCATGATGGGCCCGCCCACGAACTCGGCGGCGGCGAACTGCCACCCCAGCAGCACCAGCATCACCACGCCCAATTCCACGACGAGATTGGTCGAGGCGAACATGAAGATCATCGCGGTCGTGAAGTCGGCACCCTTGGCGAAGAGGGATTTGGCCATCGCGGAGGCGGCGTACGAGCAGCTCGAGGAGACCATGCCATACCCCGACGCCCTCGCCACCGCGGCCGGACGGTGGTCACCGAGCTTGGCGCGCATCTGGTCCTTGGAGACGAAGGCCTGGACCGCACCCGACAGCGTGAAGCCGAGTATCAAAGCCCAGAGCGTCTCCCAGAACATGAAGAAGCCCTCGCGCAGACCGCGCCCGACGTCGATGAGAGCGTGCAGGGTCGCGATCACGTCACGACCTCACCAGACGCGCGATCGCGTCCGACGCCTCTTTGAGCTTCTCGTCGCGTTCGACGCCACCCGCCTGCACCGCGTGGACGACGCAATGCGAGAGATGGTCGTCGAGCAGGTGCAGCGCGACGCCCTGGAGGGCGCGGGTGACCGCGGCGATCTGCTGGAGCACGTCGATGCAGTAGCGGTCGTCGTCCACCATCTTCGACACGCCGCGCACCTGACCCTCGATCTTCTTGAGACGAGCGAGCACGGCAGTCTTGTCATCGGTGTATCCCGGTTGCGCCATCGTGAATCCTCCTTGAGTGCAGCGAATCTACCGGACGCGGAAGGCGGCGAACATTCCGTTCGCGTAGTGCCACGGGACGTCGCACAACAGCTCGTAGTCACCCGGCGCCAGGTTAAGGGTGACCCAACTCGTCGCGCCCGGGGTGATCCCGGGGCCCGCGCCCTGGCCACAGGAGGTGGATGCTTCGCCGAGGCTGCGAGATTCGTCGATCTTGCCGTTCGCGCCGACCGGGCGAGTGCCGATGCCGTCGCGCGGGGCCGGGAGCACGAGGAGCTCATGATCGAGGGCGCCGAGATTGGTGGCGACGAAGGTGACCGTGCGCGACGACACCGACGAGGGTGAGGCGACCAGGTCCACCATCATCGCGTTGCCCGCGCCCATCATGGTGCCCCCGCGATCGCTGAGCGTCACGTTCACGATCGCTCCCGGGGGGTTGGCGGGAGCGCAGGAGGCGACGCGTAGTCGTTCCCCCGCCCCGAGGCGTCCTTGCGCCAGGCCGACGCCGAGCGCGGTCCCGGTCGCCAACACGCCCACCACGCCGATGATGACCAGCGCCCGGGCGCGCCCGTGATTCACGAGTCCTCCTTGAGGATCTGTCGACGGCGGGTGTATTCCTCTTCGGTCAACTCACCGCGGGCGAAGCGTTCTTGCAAGATGGCCAACGCCGCACTCTGGCTGGACGGGACCGTCGGACTCGACGGCGGCGCGACCGGCCGATTGTGGCGAAGCAGAGCGACGACGCCAACGACGAGGACGGCCCAGAAGATCACCATGGCGATCACCATGACGAACCACCAACCACCGTCCATTCCCTGATATTGCCAGCCGTACATTTGGGGGTCCTTTCGACGTGCTGCGCTACCTATACTCCTAGGGAGTATAGGTAGCGCAGCGCGGTCGTCACCGAGCCCGCGGGGGGTCCTTGGTCCCAATCTCTGGTCTCGCGCCGCGGCGACGTGGTGCGGCGACGTGGTGCGGCCCGGAGGGTCGACGGGCGTGGCTCACCCCAGGGGTGAGCCGTAGATCCCTTGGGGGAGTTGCTCCCGGGGCCAGTCCAGCAGCCGCGTGGCCGTGTCAAAGGCGAATCGATCGGTCATTCCCGCGACGTAGGTGACGGCGTCGGTGACGGCCTCGGCGCCATCACGATTCGCGTGGGGTATCAGGTCTGGCGCGGCGATGAACGCTTCGACTAGCGCGGTCAGTACGTTGACCACCGCTCGACCCTGCGCCAGCGACTCGGGACGGTTGTAGATCATCTCGTAATTGAAGGCGCGCAGGTCGGCGAGCGCCTCGGCGTGCGCGGGGTCCATGGCGACCAGACCCGTCGTGCTGATACTGCTCACCAGCGCCCCGATCAACGCGCGCAACTGCGACGAGCGCGTCACGCCGATGACCCGCGCGACCGAGGGGGGCAACTGCGCGGGGGCGACGATTCCCGTGCTGACCGCGTCCTCGAAGTCGTGCGCGCTGTACGCGCAACGGTCGGCCCAGCTCACCACGACACCCTCGGGGGTGGTGGGTGTCGGCAATGACCACGAGTGGTGACGGATGCCGTCCAAGGTCTCTCGACACAGGTTCAGCGGTTCGAGCACGACGTCGGCGCCCCAGAGGGCGTGGTGGTATCCGCCCGCGATGAACTGGTCGAACGCCTCCTCGGAGGCGTGGCCGCCGGGGCCGTGCCCACAGTCGTGACCCAGGGCGATCGCCTCGGTCAGCGCCACGTTGAGCCCGGTCGCCTGGGCGACGGCCGTGGCGACTTGCGTGACCTCGAGCGCGTGAGTCAGGCGGGTGCGTTGATGGTCGGTGGGAAAGACGAACACCTGAGTCTTGCCGGCGAGTCGACGAAAGGCGTTGGAGTGCAGGATGCGGTCCCGGTCGCGTTGGAAGCACGTGCGCAGCGGATCGGGTGCCTCGTCGCGGACTCGGTCGCCCGAACCCCTCGCGCGCGTGGCGCCCCCCGCGAGGAAGCCCTCCTCGATCTCCTCGCGCTGTTCGCGTGAGATGGTGCGCCCCTGCACCTGCGGTGGGGGGGCATCGCGATGGGCGAAGACCAGGCCGTTCGCACCAGGGTTGCCTCGCATGGTCGCCGCCCACTCGCCTCGTCGGTCGATCGTCATCGGTCCTTCTCTCTTCTCGCCACTACCCATAGTGTCGCGTGGCGCGATGTCCGCGACGACGGTCCGCGCC
The DNA here is from genome assembly GCA_021805305.1 of Actinomycetes bacterium. The sequence goes on from JAJZFO010000008.1 coordinate 5,515, forward strand.
GCCGCGGGTCCGGCCGGGGCGATTGCCGTGTCTCGTCACCGTGACCTGTGCGGACCCGTCGCAACGCCCTCGTCGCGACCCGCCGGCACAGCGGCGCGGCGTCGCGGCACGAACCAGCGGTGGCGGCGGCCACGCGAAGCTGCTCACGCCCACCATCTTGGCGCCACGCCGTAACATGGGAAGGTCGTTACCGAGGCAGGAGTCGTCATGGAAATTCGAATTGGCATTGTGCAGTCGATGAAGGAGCTCTCCGTGGAGTTGCCCGAGGGTGCGGACCGCGAGTCCGTCGAGAAGGACGTCGAAGCCGCACTGGAGGGTGACAAGCTCCTCTGGCTGACCGATCGTAAGGGCCGTCGCGTGGGGGTGCCGGCGTCGCGCGTCGCCTACGTCGAGTTCAGTTCGACCGTCGAACGCAACGTGGGCTTCGGCGCCGTCTGAGCCGTGATCGACTACCACCTGCACCTGTGGAGCCACGACGACTCGTCCGTCGGATACCAGCTCGAGCAGGTGGCCCAGTACTGCGAGGAGGCCGCCCGCCACGGCGTGAACGAGCTGGCGCTCACCGAGCACCTCTACCGATTCGTCGAGATGCGCGCCACCGTCGGCGATTTCTGGCGTCGCTGGGGGCACGAGCCGACGGCGCCGCTCATGGCGGATTATTTCGATTTCCACGCCCGTAACTCGCTCGACGACTACGTCGCGTTCGCCCAGTTGGCCAAGTCCGAAGGACTGCCGGTCAAGGTGGGGATGGAGGTCGATTACTACCGCGACCAGATGGATGACGTGGCGGCGTTGTTGGACCAGTACCCCTTTGACGTGCTGATCGGCTCGGTGCACTGGCTGAACACGTGGCAATTCGACGACATCGACAACGAGGTCCACATGGCCGAGTGGCGAACCCGTGACGTCGACCAGAGCTGGGCGGAGTACACCCTCGCCCTCGAGGAGCTCGCGGCGGCGCAAGCGGTCGACGTCCTGGCGCATCCCGACGTCATCAAGGTCGCCGGCTACGTCGCCTCGGACCCCTCGGTGCACTGGGATCGCATGGCCGACGCCGCGGCCGCGGTCGACGTGTCAGTGGAGTGTTCGTCGGCGGGTTGGTTCAAGCCCGTGGGCGAGCAGTACCCGGCCCAGGGATTCCTCGACCGACTCGTCGCGCGCGGCGTCACGTTCACCACCGCATCCGACGCCCACCGTCGCGAGCGCGTGGGCTCGCGCGCGCCGGACCTGGCCACGCTGCTCGAGGCGCGCGGCGTCACGGAGCTGGCGACCTACGAACGCCGCCAGCGGATTATGGTGCCGATGCGCGTCGCGCCGTGACCACTCTCGTCGAACTGTGCGAGGACCGCACCTCGCTCTCGGAGATGGCGGTCGACCACCTCCTGCGACTCACCGCGTCGTGGTCGCTCCTCGCCGATCTCTCGTTCTCTGACATGGTGCTCGCGGCGCCCGACGAGGAATCGATCGACGCCGAGTCCTTCGTGGTCCTGGGGCAGGTTCGTCCGAACAACCGGTCCACGTTGATCGTCGACGACCTCATCGGCACGGTGCAGCCATCGTCACAGTGGCCCCTGGTGCGCCAGGCCTACCTCGAGGGCGAGCGGATGGTCGGCGAGGTGGCGTTGGCGGGCATTGACCAAGCGGTGCCCGTGTGGTGCATCCCGGTGCGCTTCGATGGGCGGGTCATCGCCGTGCTCGTTCGCCTGCAGGGCCCCTTGCGCGGCCCGGCGTCGCTCTACGAGCAGGCGTACCTCTCGATCTTCGAGCGATTGTGCTCCATGGTCTCTGACGCCACCTTCCCGTACCGCGAGGACACGGTGGCCGGCCCGGGCATGCCGCGGGTGGGCGACGGGATCATCTTGATCAACGAGGTGGGCGAGGTGGAGTTCGCGACGCCCAACGCGACCAACGCCTTGCACCGCCTGGGGGTCTACACCTCCACCGAAGGCAAGACCTTCGCGGCGGCGGGCCTACGTCTGCGCGTGGTGGACCGCTGTCTCGAGTACGGCATCCCCGCCATGGAGGAGGTCGATCGCTCCAGCGACGTGGCCATCCTCTTTCACTGCGTTCCCTTGTTCGACGACGGCGTGGTGACCGGCGTGGTTGTCCTCCTGCGCGACGTCTCGGACCTGCGTCAACTCAATCGACTGGTGCTGAACAAGGAGGCTGCGGTTCGCGAGGTCCACCACCGCGTGAAGAACAACCTGCAGACCATCTCCTCGTTACTGCGCCTGCAGGCGCGTCGCAGCGATGAGCACGAGACCGTGGTGGCCCTGCAGGAGGCGGAACGACGCGTTCGTTCGATCGCGGTCGTGCACGAGGTGCTCTCGCGCGAGCCCGGCGAAGAGGTGGTGTTCGACGAGATCGTTCGCTCCATCGTGCTCCTGGTGGAGGACACCGTGCTGGCCCTTCACCCCGTGGAGATCGTGGTGAACGGTGAATTGGGTACGCTGCCGACGGACCTGGCCACGCCGCTCGCGCTCGCCCTGACCGAGTTGCTCACCAACGCGGTCGAGCACGCCTTCGTCGACTTCGGTGGACCCGACAACGAGCACGTGGGCATCGTCACGTTGGACCTGAGCCTGGAGGGCGAGTTCGCCGTGGCGGAGATTCGCGACAACGGCCGCGGGCTCGAGGAGGATTTCAAATTGGAGGTGGCCACCAGCCTGGGACTGTCCATCGTGCGCGACCTCGTGCGTTCGCAACTCAACGGTTCCATCGAGATGACCACCGTGAACGACGACCAGGGAGGCGGAACGCTGATCCGCGTGGTCGTGCCGACCGAATTGGCGTCCTAGTTCTGTTGCATCCGACGGCGAGCCGCGAGCCACTGCTTGCGCAGCTTGCGGCGCTCGTCCTCGGTCGTGCCGCCCCACACGCCCGACTCCTGGTTGGTCGCGAGGGCGAACTCCAGGCAGTGCTTCTGCGCGTCACAGTTGATGCACACGCGCTTGGCCGATTCGATCTGGTCGGTGGCCATGCCGGTCGTGCCCACGGGGAAGAACAATTCGGGCTCCGTGTCGCGGCAGGCGGCGTTCGCGCGCCAATCCGCGTCGTCCCAGGCGTGAGTACGGTTCCAAATTAACGACATGACAAAATCCTTCTAAATTAACGAAATACTCCGAAATTCGACATCGGAGGCCGTTAAGGGCGGGAAGGCAATTTTACTCGGATGGACCCCTATATTCAAGGAGTTTTTTGCTAATTCGAACTCGCGGGGTCGTGGGATGACACAATTCGTAGCGTGACGTCGATCTTCGCCCACCGCGGCCACCACGTGCGATACCCCGAGAACTCCGTCGCGGCGGTGGCCGCGGCGAATGAGGTCGGGGCCGACGGCGTCGAGATCGACGTGTGGCTCACCCACGATAAATACCTGATCGTGAACCATGACCGCACCGTGGCCGGCCAGTCGATCCCCGCCGCACGACGAAGCGACCTGGCGGACGTCGCGCGACTGACGTCGCTCGAGGAGGTGCTGGTGGCCGCGGGGCCGATGCGGGTGAACGTTGAAATAAAATCAACTCGTTCGGCTCCGTACAACCTGGCCGTGGCGCGAGAGGTGGCGGCGTTCCTCGACGCGAGCGCCGTCTCGTCGCAGTGCCTGGTGTCGAGTTTTTCGCTCGCGATCTGCGATGAGGTGCGGCGGGTGTCGCCCGGGCGCAAGGTGGGCTGGCTCGTGGAGCGCCGCGCGGCCAGTTTCGTGCTCGATCAGGTCCTCACGCACCGCCTGACGTCGGCGCACTTCGCATTCTCGCGGCTGAACGCGTCGGTGGCCCTCGAGGCGCGACGTCACGGTATCGAGTTGCACGTCTGGACGCCGAATCTCACCCGCGACATCGAACGCATGCTCGAGCTCGAGGTGGACGCGGTCATCACCGACGACGTCGTGTTGGCGCGTGAGTTACGTGATCGCCACCGTGCGAGTCGTCGCTAGGCGTGGCGTAGATTGTTGGCATGAACGTTGTCGTCTGTGTCAAACAGATTCCTGATCCCGCCGCCGCGCAGTCGCTCGACGCGGACCACCGCCTCAACCGAGCCGGCAAGCTGATCCTGGACGAGGCCGATACCTCCGGCGTCGAGGTGGCGCCGCGCCTCGTCGAGGCGGCCGGCGAGGGCGAGGGCACCCTCGTCTC
>JAJZFO010000062.1 GCA_021805305.1 Actinomycetes bacterium
GGCCCTCGAGGAGAATTGCGCGGAGTTCGACGTCACCCTCTTTCCCCGGGGACACGAGAACCAGGGCATCGTGCACGTCATCGGACCCGAACTCGGGGTCACCCAGCCCGGGATGACCATCGTCTGTGGCGATTCGCACACCTCGACCCACGGGGCGCTGGGCGCCCTGGCCTTCGGCATCGGCACCAGTGAAGTGGAACACGTGTTGGCGACCCAGACGTTGCCCCAACAGCGCGCGCGGACCATGGCCGTCGTCGTCGACGGCCCCGCTCCCGACGGCGTCACCGCCAAGGACATCGTGCTCGCGATCGTCAAGACCCTGGGCACGGGGGGTGGCGCCGGCCACGTCATCGAATATCGCGGACGGGCGATACGCGACCTCTCGATGGAGGGCCGCATGACCCTGTGCAACATGAGTATCGAGGCGGGCGCGCGCGCCGGTCTCGTGGCGGTGGACGACACCACCATCGAGTACCTGCGGGGTCGCCCGGGCGTCCCCTCCGGCGCGGACTTCGACTTGGCGGCGCAGCGCTGGCGGAGCTTCGTCTCCGACGACGACGCGGTCTTCGACACCACGGTGACCCTCGACGCGGCGGACCTCGTGCCCTGCATCACCTGGGGCACCAACCCCGCCCAGGTCGTGTCCCTCGACGGCGTGGTGCCCGACCCCGCCGACTTCGCCGACCCCGACGTCGCCAGTACCACCGAGCGATCCCTGGCCTACATGGGCCTCACCCCCGGTACACGCATCAAAGAGATTCCGGTCGACGTCGTCTTCATTGGTTCCTGCACCAACTCGCGCATCGAAGACCTGCGCGCCGCCGCCGCGGTGGCCCGTGACCACCGCGTCGCGGCCACCGTGCGCGCCCTGGTGGTGCCCGGATCGCACCGCGTGAAGGCCCAGGCCGAAGACGAGGGTCTCGATCAGGTCTTTCTGGCGGCGGGCTTCGAGTGGCGCGAGCCGGGTTGTTCGATGTGTCTGGGCATGAACCCCGACCAGCTCCAGCCGGGCCAGCGCAGCGCGTCCACGTCGAACCGCAATTTCGAGGGACGCCAGGGTCGCGGTGGCCGCACGCACCTGGTGTCACCGGCGGTAGCCGCGGCGAGCGCGATCCTCGGTCGATTCGCTACCCCCGATGAGGTGATGTCATGAAGGCCGTCCGCGTCATTGAAGCTCGCGCCGTACCCCTCGAGCGTTCCGACGTCGACACCGACCAGATCATCCCCTCGGACTGGCTCAAGCGCGTCGAGCGCACGGGCTTCGGGCGCGGTCTCTTCAGCGAGTGGCGCGACGACCCCGCCTTCGTCCTCAACGACCCGCGTTTCACCGGCGCGCGCGTACTGGTCGCCGGACCGAGATTCGGCACGGGATCGTCGCGCGAGCACGCCGTCTGGGCCTTGATGGATTACGGCTTCGAGGCCATCATCGCGCCCTCCTTCGGCGACATCTTCCGCAACAATTCCTCCAAGCAGGGACTCGTGATCGCCCAGTTGAGCGCGACGGACGTCGAGGCGCTGACCGCCCTGATCCACCAGGACCCCCAGCGACTCGTCGTCGTCGACGTGGAGAAGATGCTGGTCGAGGTCCCCGCCGCGGGGTGGGTGGCCACCTTCGACCTCGACCCCATGACCCGTGAACGACTGCTCAACGGATGGGACGACATCGGCTTGACGCTACGCCACGAGAGCGAGATCACGACGTTCGAGGCGCACGCGCACGCCCCGACGCTGCGGGGGCTCTTCGACGAATCCGGTCACGTCCTCGCGCGCTGATCAGTTCGCGAACGCCTCGGCACCCACCAGGTCGACCTGTTCTTGGCGGTGGCGACGAACCGCCAACGTGCCGATGACCACGCTGGCGGTACCGGAGAACCCACTCGCGACGAGCGCCGCCCCGAGGTGCGCGTGCGCGTAGTAGACGATCCACAGCGTGGCGGTCGCCGCACTGATGAACCACGACGCCGACGACACGCCGCTGGTGTCGCGCGAACGCATGAGGTGCACGAACTGGGGAACGCGCAGCAGCGTCATCGCCACCCCCGACCCGTACACGCACCACGCCCAACCGCCGACGAGGCCCGGCACCATACAGGTGGCCACGAATAACGCGAGGGCCTGACTCGAACCGCGACGTCGCCGCCACGGCTTGAGGCGCACGACGATGAACCACTGCAGGGGCCACGCCAACGCGCTGCCCGCAAAGATCGCCAATGAGTGCGCGCTCAGGTCACCGTAGGCCATCCAGAACCCGCTGAGCAGGGAAAACATGAGCCAGGTCGCCAGTGACACGCCGTCGATCCCCTGGGTCGTGACCCGTCGAAACTGGGCCCACATGGACAAGGTCCCCGCCCCCACCGCCGTCCAAGAGATCAGCGCGAAAAAGGTGGGGGACACACCACCAGCCTAGGACTGCACGGCGAGTGGCGAATCGCTCCTCGCAATTTTTTTTGATGACGATTGCGTCACGCGCCCTGGCGCGTCCCGCGGACGCACCCGCTCGCACCGACCCCGAGGTCGCGACGCGACGGGCTCAGCGACGCCGGTTCGCGGCGGAGATGACCGCCTCGAGGGACGCGTCCAAGATGGAGGAGCTCATGCCCACCCCCCACCACGTCGCGCCGTCGGCTCCCTCGGCCTCGACGTAGGCCACGGCCGACGCCCCCGAGCCCGCCGTGAGCGCGTGCTCGGTGTAGTCGCGCACGTTAAAGTTCACGTCGAGTTCGGTACGCAGGCCCGACATGAGCGCGTCGATGGGTCCGTTACCCTCACCCTTGACGGTGACGTGTTGCCCGTTGACCAGGAGTTGCGCGAAGATCCGGGTCTGATGTTGATCGGCCGCGACCTCGCTGGATATCAATTGAATCGCCGGGTTCTCGGGTTGGTAGGTCGTGGTGAAGACCTCCCATATCTCCGCGGGCGTGATCTCGGTACCCGACGCCTCGGTGAGCTTCTGGACCCGCTGGGAGAACTCCACCTGCATCGCCCGGGGGAGGTCCAGTCCGTGCTCGGACGAGAGCAGGTACGCCACGCCCCCCTTGCCGGACTGGGAGTTGACCCGGATGATGGCCTCGTAGGTGCGCCCCGTGTGCTTGGGGTCGATCGGCAGGTAGGGCACCTCCCACACGTCGTAGGTGTCGCCGATGGCGGTCATGCCCTTTTTGATCGCGTCCTGGTGAGAACCGGAGAAGGCCGTGTAGACCAATTCACCCACGTAGGGGTGACGAGGATGGATGGGCAGGCGATTGGCGTATTCGGCCACGTGGCGCGCCTTGTCGATGTCGCGTACGTCGAGCTCGGGGTCGACTCCCTGGGAGAACAGGTTGAGGGCGAGATTGACGACGTCGACGTTGCCGGTGCGCTCCCCGTTGCCGAAGAGCGTCCCCTCGACGCGGTCGGCGCCCGCGAGCACGCCGAGTTCCGCGGCGGCGACGCCGGTCCCGCGGTCGTTGTGGGGGTGCAGCGACAAGACGACCGCGTCACGACGGTGCACGTGACGAAGGAAGTATTCGATGGCGTCGGCGTAGAGATTGGGGGTGTACATCTCCACCGTGGCCGGCAGGTTCAAGATGAGCGGACGCTGCGGCGTGGGGTCGATCACGGCCAGGACCTCGTTACAGACCTCCAGGGCGTAGTCCAGTTCGGTGCCCGTGAAACTCTCGGGCGAGTACTCGTAGACGAATTCGGTCGACGGCGACGTGTCCTCGAGGCTCTTGCACAGTTGTGCCGCGTCCAGGGCAATCTGCTTGATCCCCGCCCGGTCGAGGTTGAAGACGACCCGGCGCTGCAGGGTCGACGTGGAGTTGTAGAAGTGCACGATGGCCCGACGCGCGCCGCGGAGAGATTCGTAGGTGCGCCGGATGAGGTCCGGACGCGACTGCGTGAGGACTTGTATCGTCACGTCCGCGGGTATCAGGTCGTTCTCGATGATGTGGCGCACGAAGTCGAAGTCGGGTTGCGACGCCGACGGAAACCCGACCTCGATCTCCTTGAAGCCCATGGCCACCAGCTGGGCGAACATGACGTTCTTGCGCTCCAGGTCCATGGGGTCGATCAGCGCTTGGTTACCGTCGCGCAGGTCCACGCTGCACCAGATCGGGGCCTTGACGAGGCGATTATTCGGCCAGGTGCGGTCCACCAGGTCCACGGGCACCGTCGCGCGGTACTTGTGGAAAGCCATCGGACTCGGCTGCTGGGGATGTGGGCGCATAACATTCCTCTCCTCTGTGTCGACCGCGAGAAACAAAAAACCCCCGCGGGAGCGGGGGCGACGGGCGAGTGGATACTCGCCCTATCGAAGAAGAAGCTCGCGGCATTCACTGGTCATCGTCCCATTGTACCGCGCGGCGGCCCGGTGTCCAGGGGGAGCGGTACAGTGAGTCTCATGGGCTTCCTTAAAATCCTCCTCAAGCTTCTGGTACTCCTCCTCATCGGGGCCGCCATCGCCGGCGTCGTGGCGCTGGTCAAGAAACCCGCCGCCGATCCCGTCTCCTTCGAGCACTGGCCCGACGTCCCGCGCAAGGTTGTCGCGTAGCCTTTACTACGAACGTCATTCGTAGGAGGCAAGATGTCAGAGATGCAATATCGTCGCGTGGGCCGGTCGGGATTGCGGGTCAGTGTGCTGTCCTTCGGCAGCTGGGTCACCTTCGCTAACACCAACCAGCTCGAGACCGCGACCCAGGCCGCGGAGTGTCTGTCGGTCGCCCGGGCCGCGGGCGTCAATTTCTTCGACAACGCCGAAGGGTACGCCGAGGGTGAATCCGAGCGGGTCATGGGCGCGGCCTTTCGCGAGCTCGGCTGGCGCCGTCACGAGTACGTGGTCTCCACCAAGCTCTACTGGGGCCTGCACGACGTGGTCAACATGAAGAACACCCTCAACCGCAAGTACCTCACCCAGGCCATCGAGGGTTCCCTCGAGCGCCTCGGGCTGGATTTCGTGGACCTCGTCTATTGCCACCGCCCCGACCGCACGACGCCGATCGAGGAGACGGTCTGGGCGATGAGCGACATGATCAGTCGGGGCCAGGCCCTGTACTGGGGTACCTCGGAGTGGTCGGCCGACGACATCCGGGCCGCCTGGGAGATCGCGGAGCGCCACCACCTGCACAAGCCGATCGTGGAGCAACCCCAGTACAACCTCCTGCACCGAGAGCGAGTGGAGAAGGAGTACGCGCGACTCTACGAAGACATCGGCCTGGGCACCACCATCTGGTCGCCCCTGGCCTCGGGCCTCTTAACCGGCAAGTACCAGCAAGGGATACCCGAGGGGTCCCGCGCCACGCTACCGGGCTACGAGTGGCTCCGCGCGTCGATGACGAGACCGGAGTCGCTCGCGAAGGTGGACCGGCTCCTCGCCATCGCCCACGAGCTCGACGTCTCGCTGTCGCACCTGGCGCTCGCCTGGTGCGTCAAGAACCCCCGCGTGTCGAGCGTCATCACCGGCGCCTCGTCCGCCGCCCAAGTACGTGACAACATGGCCGCGCTCGACGCGGTGGAACTGTTGAACGACGAGGTCATGGGCCGCATCGACACCGCCCTGGCGGAATAGTCCGCTCCCCCCACCACCGTGAGCGACGACGCCGACGTCATCGTGGTGGGCGCGGGCCTCGCGGGTCTGCGCGCGGCCCACGTTCTCAATGACGCGGGACGGCGCGTGGTGCTCGTGGACTCGTCGCCGCGAGTGGGCGGGCGCTTGGCGTCGCGCGAGGTGGACGGGCACGTGCTCGACCGGGGCTTTCAGCTGATCAATCCGGCGTACCCCGAGTTGGCGGCCTCCGGCGTGATGGACGGCTTCGACCTTCGCCGTTTCTCGTCGGTGGTGCGCTTCACCGACGGGGACACGTCCTTCGAACTCGGCGATCCGCGCCGGGATCCGCGCCGCGCCTGGACCGCGCTGCGCCACCCCGACCTCGGCGTCACCGACGCGCTCAAGCTCGGCTTCGCGTTAGGGGTACTGCGCTTCTCCTCGGCCGCCGCCATCGTCAAGGGACCCGACCTCGCCACCCGTGACGCCCTGCGGCGCCTGCGCGTGAGCGAGCGCGCCATCGACGGCGTCGTCGCACCGTTCCTGCGCGGCACGCTCCTCGACGACGACCTCGCGACGTCGTGGCACTACAGTGCCCTGGTCCTTAAGAGCTTCACGCGTGGTCGCCCGGGCACTCACCCCCGCGGCGTCGCGGCGCTGGCCGACGCCTTCGCGTCGCGATTGACGTCGACGACCCTCCGCCTCGGGGAGACCGTTCGCCGGGTCAGCGCCCATTCGGTGCACACCGAGGGCGCCCGCTACGACGCGCGAGCGGTCATCGTCGCGACCGACGCCACCAGCGCCCATTCACTCCTGGCGATCCCCGACCCCGGGTGGCGAGCGCAGACGACCTGGTGGCTCTCCCTCCCGCGCGTCCCTGACGCCACCCAGCTGCGCATCGACACGCGACGCCGGTTCCTCTCGAGCGCGTTAGACCTCGCCAGCGCGGCCCCCGAACGCGCGCCCCTCGGTCGTTCGCTCATCGGCGCCAGCGCCAACGGCGAGTTCACGGCCGACCACGACGCCGCCGTGCGCGACGACGTCGCTCGCCTCTACGGCGTCCCCGTCCGTGAGGTGGACCTGATCGCCCGCGACGTCGTGGCGAAAGCCCTACCGGTCCTGGGCCTGCCCCTCGACCTGCACCGCTCATCGGAGCGCGACGGGGTGATCGTCGCGGGGGACTTCCTGCAGACGCCCTCGATACAGGGCGCGCTCGTCAGTGGGCGCCGCGCCGCGCGACGAGCGCTCGTGCGATCAGTCGCCGGAGGGCAGTGAGGGCGAGGTCGTCGTCGTGGTGCTCAGCGGCGGCAACAGTGGCGAGCGCGGTGGCGGACCTAATTTGGCGAGGGCCGCTTGCCAATCCGCGATGTCGGTGGTGCGCGCCTGATTGAAGTCGGCGCGCGCCAGGTAGACGTCGGCCGGGGACGTCGCGGCGGCCATCGCCGCGAGTTCGTCGGCTTTGGCGGCGTCGATCTGGCGGTGCAGGGTGAGGTCGATGGCGTCGGTGGCCACCTGGTAGGCGTGCAGGGCGACCCGGTACTGCGGCATCGTCATCACCGGGTGCGACGGGTCCGCACCGGCGCTCGGCGCCGCGACGGCGAGTGTCGTCATCACCGCCAGTGCCACCATCGCACGCCCGGCCCACTTACTCACGCCCACTCCTTGTCCTCCTCCACTATAGGGACGGGTCCTTAGAAAACGATGTGAGAACGTCACGAGAGCGATGAGAATCGCGACGGCCCGCTGGTTCGCCCCCTCCGCGCGCGCGCCGGGCGTTACGCTCCTCCTATGGAGTTTCCCCGATGACGACCATCCTGATAGTCGACGATGAATCGGGCGTGCGCGACCTCTTGAGTGACACGCTGCGTTTCGCCGGGTACGAGACGGAAGTCGCCGCCCACGGGCGCGAAGCCCTGGACATCTGGCGACGCCAGCGCGTCGACCTCTGCGTGGTCGACATCAACATGCCCGTCATGGACGGCTTCGAGTTCCTCGAGACCGTGCGCAAGTCCGACGCCAATATTCCGGTACTGCTCCTGTCGGCGCGCGACGCCTCCGAGGACATCGCGCGCGGACTGCGCTACGGCGCCGACGACTACGTGCGCAAGCCCTTCAGCGTGGAGGAACTCTTGTTGCGCGTCCACGCCATCCTTCGGCGCACCCAGGGGGTGGGCGACGAGATCCTCACCTATTCGTGCGGGCCCCTGCTCATGGACACCGACCGCCACGAGGTCAGTTACGACGGTGAGGCGATCGAACTCTCGGCGACCGAATTCCGCCTGCTCGAGATGTTGATGGGGCGTCTCGACCGCCTCGTCACGCGCGAGCAACTCCTGCGCGATATTTGGGGGATGGACTTCGAGACCGAGACCACCGTGGTCGACACCTACATCTCCTACCTGCGCCGTAAGGTGCACCGCGACAACTTCACGCCCATCACGACCGTGCGCGGCGTGGGATTCAAGATGATCACCCCCTCCGCCCACGGGTGAAACTCTCGGTCCGCCTCACCGTCTTGTTGATCGCCGTCACGGTGGTGACGGCGCTGCTCGTCGGCTGGTTCGCGGTCAACGACTCGACGCAGTCGCAGTACAAAGTGATCGACGCGGAGATCAACGCCGTCATCTCCAGTGGCGTCGGTCACCCCAGCGACGCCGCGATCGCGGCGCTCAACGTGGTCCAGACCTACAGTTACGACCTGACCATCGACCTGGTGGATTCACACGGCACGGTGACCCAGGTCAACGCCGGCAACGTGGCCCTCACCGCGACCCCGAGTCTGCACGACTTGGAGCATTCGCTCACCGCCGTGCGCTCGAGCGCGGACCTGCCCGGCTTTCGCTACCGCACCGAACGCGCGGCGGGAGGGTCCTACTTGGTGGTGGCCGCGTCGACGCAAGCCATCGCCAACGCGGCGCACCGGCTCGAGGGCAACGTGGCCCTCGTCGGGGTGTTGGCCGCGCTCTTGAGCATCGCCATCGCCTACCTCTTCACCAACCGCGACATCCACCTGATCAAGAGGCTTATTCACTTCGCCGGTGAGATCGCCCACGGCAACGACACCACCCAGGTCCCGCCCGAATCCGGTGGCCCGGAGATGCGCGAGCTGCGCACGTCCCTCGTGACGATGGTCGGGTCCCTGCAGCGCGCCATCGAGACCGAGCGACGCTCGATCCGCGAGATGCAACGGTTCATCGGCGACGCCTCCCACGAACTGCGCACCCCCCTCACGGTGATCAAGGGCTACAGCGAGATCCTGGAGCGACCCGACCTCGACGACGCGATGCGCACGCGCGCCCTCGAGCGGGTCCGCCGTGAGGTCACGCGCATGGACACCCTGGTCACCGACCTCCTGTTCTCGACCGAGGTGCGTGAAGCGGAGGCGCGCGACCTCGGCGCGGTCTCGTTGAGTGGCGTGCTCGCCGACGCCCTCGGGAACTTCCGGGTCGATCACCCCGACCGATCGCTCGCCACGCGCATCACCCCCGGCGTGTGGATCACCGGACGTCAGGAGTACGTCGAGCGACTCATCAACAATTCACTCTCGAACATCGCGCGTCACACGCCCCCCGACGCCCCGGTGGCGGTGACCCTCGACACCGCGGGGCCCGTGGCGGTACTCGTCGTCGACGACGGAGGGCCCGGACTGCCGCCCGACGCGTACGCGCGCGACACCCGTCAATTCCAGCGTTTCGACCCGGCGCGTTCGCGCGAGTCGGGCGGCACGGGGCTGGGCATGAGCATCATGCACGACATCGTGACGACCTTGGGTGGCACGCTGCGCCTCGCCCCGAGTCCCCTGGGCGGCCTACGCCTGCGCTTCGAACTGCGCGGTGCGACGCCGCCGCGCGACGCCGCCCGCGAGGACTCAGCGTAGGGCGATCAGGTGGATGTCGAGGATCCCGTCGGTCTCGCGCACCTTCTCCACCACCGACGTCGGCGCCGGTGACGCG
>JAJZFO010000242.1 GCA_021805305.1 Actinomycetes bacterium
GATCACCGCCCTCGACCGTCGGGCGAGCGAAGCTCGCTGAGCTCTGGTCGGTGAGCGCGTCGCGACCTTGCGCCGCGACGCGCTCAGGTGGTCACAGCTGCGGTTCGAGCTCGCGCTGTCGAGCGACCTGTCGTGCGACGTTGCCGGTGGCCTTCTCGAGGATGAAGTAGATCAGCGAGGCCGAGATGATCCCGAAGAAGACCGACATGTCCGCGCCGCCGAACCACCCGGCGGGACCGCAGGCGGCCTTGGCCGTGCCCGAACAGTAGAACGCGCCAAAATGGTTGGAGAACGGGGTCATCCAGTGCAGGGGGAAGTTGACCGGCGGCGGTGCCTTGGAGTAGGCGGTCGTGGCCAGGACCAGTCCGACCACGAAGGCGACGATGGCGTTCCAGTTGTAGCCGGTGCGGTTCCAGTAGATGCTGTCCGAGGTCACCTTCTGCATCTCGGCGGCGTTGTAGCGATATTTGCGCATCATCCAGTCGGTGACGTAGATACCAAACCACGGCGCGATCCACACGATGATGACGCCGACGAAATCCTTCATGTAGAGCGAGAAGGAGGAGCCGAAAGTGGCCCAGATCGTGAGGGCGCCGGCGATGATCGAGTCCATCACCACCGCTTGGTACCGCTTGAGGCGCAGACCCATCGCCTGCACCGACACCCCCGAGGAGTACAGGTCGAGTGAGTTGATGCCGAAGAGTTGCACGATGGCGAAGACCAGGAAGATCACGACGAACCACGAGGGCAGGCCCTTTTGGTGGTACAGCGCCTGGAAGGGATTGGCGCTGTTCCACACCGCGCTATTGGACAAGAAGCTGAACGCGAGCGCCCCCATGATCATCATGGCGATCTCGGGCAGGGCGGTGCCCACGAAGATCCATCCCACCACCGCGCTCTTCTTGGTCTCGCGGGGCAGGTAGCGCGTGTAGTCGTTACCGCACTCGGTCCACCCCAGGCCCGACAGGGCGATGGTGAAGGCGAGGCCCGCGCTGTAGGGCTCCCAGCCGTGGGCGAAGACCGTGACGCCCCCCGGATGCGCGTGGCGCGCCTCGAAGAAGACGAAGATCACGAAGATCGCGGCGAAGGGGATGATCAGCGCCCGCAGCACCTTGACCATCGTCGCGTGCCCCAGGTAGGGCATGATCGCCTGGATCGCGGTCGCTACCACGATGAAGACGACCTTGACGGCGCTACTGGGCTCGAAGCCCGCGTACTGCGACAGGACAATGGCGGCGGCCACGATCAGGATCAGTCCCTCGGTCTCGAAGCCGAGCTGGGTGATCCAGTTGAAGAAGGACACGATACGCGAGCCGCGCGTGCCAAAGGCCGCTCGCGACACGGTGAAGGCGGTGGTGCCGGTCTCTTGTCCCTGTAGCGAGGCCACGCCGAGGAGCAAGAAGGAGAGGTTGCCGATGACGATGATGCTCAGGGCGGTCCAGAAGCTGAATCCGAAGCCCATCAACAAAGCGCCGTAGACGAAGTACTCGACGTTGATGGCCGAGCCCGCCCACATGGCACCGATGTTGCGCGGCGTCGCCCATCGTTCGCTCTCGGCGATGTAGTCGATGCCGTGGGTCTCGATCTTGAATGCCTCGTCGCCGATGGAGCCGTCGTGAGACTGCGTGATTGCCACGGGTGGTCCTCCCTGGTAGTAGTTGTCGTGGTCCCGACGCCGCGAGGGGCTCGACGTACTGAGACAGTCTTACCGAAAACTTATGCGCGACGCCGTCAACTCTGTTAAATCTCCGATTTTTTATTACCGACGATTTAGTCCCGTCTTGGGGGGACTTCACCTCGTGGCGCCAGACTCGAAGGAGTAGATATTTCGTTGAAGGAGTCCACATGTACCGACCCAAGAAGAGGAAGTACGTCCGTCGCATCAGTGCCGCTTCCGTCGTCGCGGTCGGCGCCGCCGTTGGCCTGGGCTTGACGATCCTGAACCAGAGCGGGGCGAGTAATTCGGCGATCTCGACCTCCGGCGAGGTCACCGCGACCGCGAAGACCGTGGCCGTCTCGGGCACCTCGGCGAATGCCGCGACGACCCCGGTGTATCACATCGTCGGGCTCAAGAGCCACCCCGACGACGGTGGGGCGAGCGGCGACAATTAGTGGGTGGCGCCTTAGCGGGCCGCAGAGTCCTTGAGCGCGCGGGGCGCGATGCGGCCCTCGACGCTGCGCCAGAAGTACAGCGTCGAGATCGCCAGCCCCGAGGACACGACGGCCACGATCGTGAAGGGCAGTGCGCTGTCGATGGTGAAGAGGTACCCCGAGGACACCGCGGCCAGCGCCATTGACGCCGTGGTGGAGGTGGCGTAGAGGCCCTGGCGCCGCGACAGTTCGCGCGACTGCGCACCCTGGCTGAGCAGTGACGCGATCGAGGGCGAGGACAGGGCCGAACCAATGGACTCAAAGGACCCCAGGAAGAGCATCGCGACGTTGTTGTGGATGTGGGGATACGTGGCCAGGAACGCCGCTCCGTTGAGCAGGCCGTAGAGCGCGGTGAGTCGGCGGTTGAGGTGGTCGGCGATCCATCCGCCGACGCGACTCAGGAGCACCCACGGCAGACAGAACATGGTCCAGCTCAGGCGGATCTGCAGGGTCGTGGCGTGGTGCGCGTGCATCAACAGGCTCCAGCAGGTCTCGTACACGCCCACCGCCAGACCCACCGCGGCCGCGGCCACCAGGGCGCCGACGAAGGGCCGGTTCCAGCGCATGGGTGGCAGTGGCGAGGGATCGAACGCCTCGTCACCGAGATTGGTGTGAAACGCCACCACCGCGGCCGCGAGACTGACGACGCCAGTGATGAAGAAGACCCAGCCGAGGTCGCTGACCGAGGCGACGATGCCGGCCATGGGGCCCACCGCCGCGCCCATCAACTGCGCGGCGAGGATGCGCGACACCGCGCTGCCACGTTCGCGCTCGGCGAACAGAGCGGCCACCGCCGACATCGAAGCGACTTCGAGGGCCCCGGCCGAGGAGCCCTGGACCACGCGCGTCAGGGTGAACCACGAGGCGCTCAACGGCAGCGCGTAGGTCATCGACGCCAGGCCGTAGGCCACCAGGCTCGTGATAAGGACCCGGCGGCGGCCGAACTTGTCGGCGAGATGGCCGAGGAAATACTGGGTGGCCACGCCCGCGACGAAGAACGCCGCCACGATCAGTCCGATCACGTGGGGTGAGCCCCCGCGGTGTTCGAGGAACAGCGGTAGCAGTGGCAAGCCCAAGGTGGCCCCCATCCATTGGATGAGCACGATGATCGTTAGGCGATTGAGCGTCTGTTGCGGCGTTGAGACAGGCACCTTGCCACGCTAGTGCCGCCATCACGCCTTCACAGAAGGTGGCACTCGAAGAGAATGGCCACTCCCAAAACCACGTAGAGCCACGGGACGAGGTGCGCGCCACCGCGCTGGGTCCATCGCGCGATGCGAGGGTGTGCCGCCAAGGACCACGCCAGGGCCACGAAGATCGACTGCCACAGGGCGAAGACCACGAGCAGCTCGACCTCGTGCCCGGCGCCGTTGGCGCGCAGTAGGGGGATCCACACGGCCAGGTTGTCACCGCCCAATGCGATGGTCACGACGAAGGTGGTCACGACGCCGCGACGCACCGACGCGACGCCCTCGACGTCACGCTGACGCCACTGGTGCCAGGCCAGACCCCACGGGGCGAGGGCCAGGACCGACACCCAGCGCAACGGCACCACGTCGAGCGAGGTGCCGACGCCGACCGCGAGGCCGGCCAGAACGGCGACGCCCATACTCTGTGACGCGCTGACCACGGCGAAGCGTTCTCGTGGCGTGAGCGCGAGTTGGGCGGCGAAGGCGAATAGGTTGTCGACCATCGTCGCGAAGAAGGCGAGGGACCCGACGAACAGGAGGACGATCGTCGAGTGCACGGCCCCGACGTTACCGCTAGGTAGGAATTGGGGCGCGACGCCACGGGTAGTGTGGTCGAGATGATCCGCCACGTTGTCGCCCCCAACGCCGCTGAACTTGATGCCGCCACGCGCGTGATCGCCGAACACTTGGAAGAGACCCCCACGGTGACACTACGACTGCGCGGACGCGCGGTCCTGACCAAACTCGAGAGTCTGCAGATCACGGGCTCCTTCAAGATTCGCGGCGCCCTCGCGGCGATTGACGCGGCGTACCGTGACGATCCCCACGGCGCGGTCATCACGTCGTCGGCGGGGAACCACGGACTCGGGATCGCGCACGCGGCGGGCCTCTTGCACGTCCCGGCCACCGTCGTGGTGCCCGCCAACGCCTCGGCGGCCAAGGTGAAGAAGCTACGCAACTACGACGTCGAACTCATCCAGTTCGGTTCGTCCTACGACGACGCCCAGGCGCACGCCCTCGAACTGGCCGAGACGCGCGGCATCCGTTACATCTCGCCCTTCAACGACACCAACGTGATCGCGGGTCAAGCCACGGTCTTCGCCGAGATGCTCACCCAGGCCCCCGAGATCGAGCACATCGTGGTTCCGGTGGGCGGCGGGGGTCTGATTTCGGGCGTGCTGCTCGCTCGCGACGCACTAGGTCGCGGCGACGTCCGCGTCACCGGCGTGCAGCCCGAAGCCAGTGCGGCGATGTACCACGTCTTGCGCGGCAGTGCGATGGGCAGTGTGCAACATCGCCCGACCATTGCCGACGGTCTCGCAGGCGGCGGCGACGAAGGCGCCCTGACCAACGAACTCATCGCCGAGCACGCGGTGCCGCTGGTCCTCGTCGAGGAGCACCTCATCCGTCAGGGGGTGCGCGAGGCCGCCGAGACCAACGGGTTGGTCCTCGAGGGCTCCGCCGCGACGCCCTACGCGGCGATCGTGCGAGAACTGGTGGACGACCGCGACTCTCGCATCGGATTCATCGCGAGCGGGCGCAACATCGCGCACGGCTTGTTGCTCGAACTCCTCACCGAACCCTTGGATTAGCCTCGCGACGCCCCGGGGGTCGTGACGGCCCGGGCACTCAGGAGTGACCGGTAGGGTGAGGCGATGAGTCGTCGTCGTGTGTCCGTGTCCGTGTCGATGTTGGCCGTGGTGGTGACGACGGCGCTGACGATGGGCGTCGCGGTCACGCCGGGGGCGGCGACCACCGGCGATCGACTGGCGCTGGCGGGACGCGCGCCCACGACGGTCGAACTCGACGTGGCCGTGAAGACGGGCGGGCTGCTCAGCACCTCGGGGGTGCTCTGGCTCAATGCGGCCACCAATACCTTCAGCGCCCGACTCGACGTCCCTCTCGTGACGTCCTCCACCGAGTTCGATCTCCGTGCGGTGAACAAGGTCATCTACCTCACTTCGCCCAACCTGTCCGACGCCTCGGGCCCGGTCTGGTACACGCTCCACGCGTCCTGGCCCGCGCTGAGCGCCTACGCGCACTTCCTGGCCAAGCCCAACGCGGCGATCCTGCGATTGCTCGCCAACACCCGGGTGAGCCACCGCGGCACCTCGACGACGTACGAATCGCGGCGTACGCACGTCGCGCTGGGCTCGGTCGGCGCGGCGAGTCGTGCGCCGTCGTCCTCGGGCACGATCGACGTGCGCGTGACCACCGGGGCCCAGGGCGAATTCACCGGGCTCTGGGCGTCCCTGGCGTCGGGCGCGGCGACCACCACGGTGTCGATCAACGTCGTCGCGTATAACCGGCCCGTCTCGATCAGCGCCCCCCCCAGGGCGCGCGCCACGACGCCCGCGGGTCCGTTGCTGCACCAGTTGCTCTCGAGCGGCGCCCTGGGCTCGTTCGTCCTGCCGACGCGGTGGCTCGAGCTCTTGAGCGGCGCGAAACTATCGTGAGAGGGTGAGCGTTCACCCCGTACCGCGATGGCCGGCGTCACTCGCCCTGTTGACCTGCGTGGCGCTCTATATCGTCTTGCCCAATCGGCTGGTGATCGGCCCGCGGTGGCTGATCCCCGCGCTCATCATCTTGTTGCTCCTGCCGTTGTCCGCGCGACACCACCGTCACCCCGACGAGTCGCCGCGCGTTCGTCATCTCACCTTGACGTTGGTCACTCTGGTGACTCTGGCCAACGTCACGTCGATGGTGTTCCTCGTCCAGCGACTGCTCGACACCTCGGTGTCCCAGGGGCGCGCGTTGATCTACTCGGCGGTGTCGGTGTGGCTGACCAACATCATCATCTACGGGGTGTGGTTTTGGGAGATCGACCGCGGCGGTCCGACCCGGCGCGCGGCGGGTTCGACCGCCGTCTACGATCTGCAGTTCCCCCAGATGGAGAACCCGACGTTGGCCCCCAAGGGATGGCAGCCGCGATTCACCGACTACCTGTACACGTCCTTCGCCAACGGCACGAGCTTCGCCCCCGCGGACGCCATGCCGTTGTCGCGACGCATGAAGATCCTCTTCGTCAGTGAGTCCATGGTCTCCTTCGTGACGATCGCCGTGGTGGCGGCACGGGCAGTCAACATTTTGAAGTGACCCGCGACACCCAGGCGGGTGCCGCGAGTCGCGCGGATGCTCAGGCGCCCATCAGGCGCGAGAGCCACGCCGAGGCGCGACTCTCGCCGTCGTGACCTCGTTCGTAGTGGTCGGCGTAGGTGGCCAGGGCGATGCCGGCGTTGATGCCCAACCATCGCCCGGGTTCGAACTCCCAACGCCGCGGGGGCGTTTGGACGAAGGGCAGGGCGCTATACGGCGTGGGCGTCGACGGTGCGACGATCAGGTCCGCCAAGGCGTTGGCGCACACGTAACTCAGGGTGACTCCGTCACCGGTGTATCCGCCGGCCGCCGCCAGCCCGGTGACGTGATCGACGCGCACCGAGGGCATGGTGTCGCGCGACATCGCCAAGGGACCGCCCCAGCGATGGGTGACTTCGGCGTCCATCGTGGGGAAGAGCTCGCGCAAGGACGACTCCAGGTGCGCGAAGACGTTCTCATTGGCGTCGTAGCGCGGTTCCACGGCGGAGCCAAAGTGATACGGCGAACCTCGACCCCCGAAGGCCAGACGATTGTCGCGCGTGCGCTGTCCGTAGATCAAGAGGTGGCGTTCGTCACTGAAGGTGGGGAACGTGGCGAAGCCGTAGTCGCGCCAGAACGCGTCGCTGAGCGGTGCAGTGGCGATCATGAGTGAGTAGAGGGGCACGACCGTGCGCCGCTGCCCCGGCATGGCGGGGGTGAAACCCTCGGTGGCGCGCACGACGTACTGGGCGCGCACCGTCGCGTGGGGGGTGAGAACCTCTGCGCGCCGCGACGCCGAACCCGCGCGGACCCGGGTCACCCGGGTGTTCTCGTAGATGCGGGCGCCGCGGCGCTCGACCGCCTGGGCGAGACCCCGGGCGAGCCGCGCGGGGTGCAACCGGCCGCAGTGGGGCGAGTACGTGGCGCCCCGCGCGCCGTGGACGGTGCCGACCGACCGCAACTCGTCGGGGGAGAGCCAGCGAAGGTCGTCGGGCGCGACGCCCCGTGCGGCGGCCTCGTCGAGCGACCGCTGGGCCCGCGCGACCTGCGCGTCGGAGCGCGCGAAGGTCAGCGTGCCCCCTCGTTCGAAGTCACAGTCGACACCCTCGGCGAGCGCCGCGTCGCCCAGTGAGACGACCGCCTCCTGGAGGACCCGACGCAGGCGGGTGTACGCGTCGTGGCCGAAGCGCGCGACGATCGTGGACGCGGGCGCCGGGAAGAGGGCCGAGGCCCAACCTCCGTTGCGGCCCGACGCACCGAAACCGCACACCTGGGCCTCGAGGACCGCGACGCGAAGGCGCGCGTCGCGTCGTAACAGCTCTCGCGCCGTCCACAGTCCGGTGTAACCACCACCAATGATCGCGACGTCCACGTCGAGGTCCCCGCGCAGCGACGGCCGCACCGCGGCGACGTCCACGTCGGACCACCACAACGACGGTGGTGGCCAGATCACAGCTGGCGTTGGACGGCCTCCGTGAACACCTCGCGAAGCGTGCCGACCATGAAGTCGATGTCCTCGCGGGTGGAGATCAGCGGCGGAGCCAATTGCACGACCGGGTCCCCGCGATCGTCGGAACGACAGATCAGACCGCGGCGGAACATCTCGGGCGAGACGAACCCGCGTAGCAGCCGCTCGGCCTCCTCGCCCTGCCAGGTCTCCTTGGTCTCTTGATCCTTGACCAGTTCCACGCCCCAGAAGTAGCCGGTGCCGCGCACGTCGCCGACGATGGGGATGTCCTTGAGGTCGTTGAGACTACGTCGGAAGTAGTCCTCGTTGTTGAGCACGTTGTCCAGGATGTGCTCACGCTCGATGATCCCGATGCTCGTCAAGGCCATGGTGGTCGACAACGGGTGACCCGCCCAGGTGAAGCCGTGCTGGAACGCCACGTCGCCGTCTTGGAAGGGCTCGGCCAGGCGATCCGACACGATCATGGCGCCCAGTGGGGCGTAACCCGCGGTGATCCCCTTGGCGCAGGTGATGATGTCGGGCACGTAGTCGTACTTCTGTCCGCCGAACCAGGTGCCCAGACGACCGAAGGCGCAGATGACCTCGTCCGACACGAGTACTACCCCGTAGCGATCGCAGATCTCTCGCACTTCGCGCCAGTAGCCCGGCGGCGGGGTGAAGCAGCCGCCGGCGTTCTGCACCGGCTCGAGGAACACCGCGGCCACGGTCTCGGGGCCCTCACGCAGCAGGGCCTCCTCGATCTGTTGCGCCGACCAGAGCCCGAAGGCCTCGAAGTCGTCCGCGTGCTTCTCGGCGCGGTAGAAGTTCACCGCGGGCACTTTGACGGCGCCGGGCACCAGCGGCTCGAAGGGCTGGCGGTAGTTCTCCAGCGAGGTGATCGTCAGGGCCCCCAGGGTGGTGCCGTGGTAGGCGATGTCGCGACTGATGACCTTGTAGCGGTCGGTGTCGCCACGCATCTTGTGGTACTGCCGCGCCAGTTTCCACGCGCTCTCGTTGGCCTCGGCGCCACCGGTGGTGAAGAAGACGCGATTGAGGTCACCCGGAGCGAGGCTCGCCAGCTTCTCGGCCAACTCGATCGCCTTGGGGTGCGCGTAGGTCCATATCGGGAAGAAGGTCAACGTGTTGATCGACTCGGCGGCGGCCTCGGCGAACTCGGGTCGTCCGTGACCCAGGGCGTTGGTGAAGAGACCCGAGATCCCGTCGAAGTACTCCTTGCCGTTGGCGTCGTACACGTGCGTGCCTTGGCCGCGCACAATGATCGGCACCTCGTTCTGATCGGAGTAGGACCCCATGCGCGACATCTGCAACCAGAGGTTGCGTCGGGCGCGTTCCGAGTAACTATGGCTGACCTGGTGCTCACCACTGACGGCGATGCCGTCGGTGTAGATCTCGTTGATGCTCATTTCGTTCCCCAAGCGTAAGTCTGTTTTGAAAGTTTCAAATACAGAAAGGTTTCAACTTCGGTCACCCCGGGAATACTCCGGATGGAGTCATTCAAGAGGTGCACCAATGCGTTGTCGTCGATGGCAATGACCTCGGCGATGATGTCGAAGCTCCCC
>JAJZFO010000225.1 GCA_021805305.1 Actinomycetes bacterium
GGCGACCAACCTCGACATCACGCACGCCATCGCGCCACCTGGGCGCCTACTCGAACCGATACCCACCACGCTCGGGCCAACCGGGCTCGGCCAGCGAGCCGGCCCTACGGAGTGGAGGTGATGGGATTCGAACCCACTGCCTCTACATTGCGAACGTAGCGCTCTACCAATTGAGCTACACCCCCGAAGGAGTACCCACTTTAGCCCAGCGCGACGCGGCGTGGCTCGCGACGCCAGCGTTCCCCCGCGGGCTCCTCGTCGAGTGCGTAATCCTCGTAGTACTCCTCGTCGGCGTAGAGGACGGCCGCGTCGTCCTGGAGGGAACCGTCGTCGTCGTAGTAGACGGGCGCCACCACCGCACCGCGACGCCCTCCGATCAGCGACGACACCTCAAGGTAGCCCTGGCTGACGGCAAAGAGGGCTGTCGCCACGTAGCAGACGAGACCGATCCACGACAGCACCGCGAGGTACTGCAGGAGCGAGAGACCGATAAGGAAGTTCAAACCGGTCGTGACGATCGCGCTCAGGCCCAGACTCGCGAAGATCCGTGTGCGACGCACCCTCATCGAAACGCGAATCGGACCATCGAGAAAGACCCCGTCGGCACCCGACGGGACGCGCCGCGACACCGCCGCCTCGCGCGAGGGCGCGCTGGCGTACGCGGCGTAGCGGTGATGGGCTGACTCCTGGGGCGCGGCGATCGTCCGAGGGTGCTCGTAGTCGTAGTCGCGATCCCACTCGTCCCACGAGGTGCGGTTCTCGAGGGTCGAATACGTGTCGGAGTCGTGCACGACCGTCAGGTGTGGTCGTGACCGAGCCGGCTCGTGTTCGGGTTCGTAGGAGTGCGCCTCGTAGAGGTAGGCGTCATCAAGACGACGCGCTGGCGCCACCGAGTATCCCTGTCGGCTCAGGCGCTCGTGTTCGACGTGGAAGGAATCGATCGACTTCTCGGCGCGCGAGTTGCGGAACTTGACGACGGCCCACGGCGCGAGGATCGCCAGCCAGAACAGCGCGACGATGAGCGCTAGCATCAGCGGTTCTCGTCGATAGCACTCGTAAACATTGATGTCAAATGTACTTGTGAATCCCTTGAAATTGGTGGATGTTCCAAGGATTTACGTCTCGTGGAGACCGCACTCCTCCTTGTCGGCGCCCGCCCAGCGTCCGGAACGACGATCGCCCGCGACCACCGGCTTGATGGTGACGGGTGCGCAACCGATCGACGCGTACCCCTGCGCCCACAACGGATGCTCGGGCAACTCGTGCGAACTCAAGTAGTACGCGACGTCGTCGTCGGACCACGTCGCCAGTGGATTGACCTTGACGAGCTCGAACTTCTCATCCCAGTGCACGATCCTCATCGTCGCGCGCGTGGCCGCGTCGCTGCGTTTGACCGAAGTGATCCACGCCGCCTTGCCGGCGACCGCTCGCGAGAGCGGCTCCACCTTGCGCAGTTCACAACACCGCGCGGTCCCGCAGGGCCACGCGTCGGCGTCGACACCGGGCCGCGTGCGCGTCAGGTTCAGCTCCCAGTCGTGTTCGAGACGGTCGACGAATTCCATCGTCTCGGCGAAGTGACCCCCCGTGTCGAGGAAGACCACCTCGGTGCGTGGGGCGACCTGGTGGATCATGTGCAGGAGAGCGACGTCCTCGAAGGAACACGCGAAGGCGACGTCGTCGCCGAATCGCTCGAAGGTCCACTCAAGGATCTCGCGGGGGGCCGAGTGGGCGAAGCGAGCGTCGGCGGCGTCCAGTTCCGAGAGTAGTTGGGGCGTCGTAGGGTTCATAAGGTACGTTCTCGCAAAAGCCTAATATTCTCTAGTGGTTTAGTAGAGTATAGTGGTGCTGACCCCCTCTATGGCCACCTTGACCCCCCAGGCACCGACTATGACCGACCACCTCGACCTGCTCGAATCCCACGCGATCTTCATCTTGCGAGAGGTCGTCGCCGAATGCGAACGACCCGTGTTGCTGTTCTCCGGCGGCAAGGACTCGGCGGTGTTGCTGCACCTGGCCGCCAAGGCGTTCGCCCCCCAAGCCCTCCCTTTCCCCGTGCTGCACATCGACACCGGGCAGAACTTCCCCGAGGTCATCGAGTTCCGCGATGACGCCGTCGAGCGCTACGGCGCACGCCTCCTGGTCGCGACGGTGCAAGAATCCATCGACCAAGGCAAGGTCGCCGACCCGGGTCCGATGGGACCGCGCAATCGACTTCAGACGGTCACGCTGCTCGACGCGATCACCGCCCATGGCTTCGACGCCGCGTTCGGCGGCGCACGACGCGACGAGGACAAGGCCCGCGCCAAGGAGCGGATCTTGTCGTTTCGTGACGCCTTCGGTCAGTGGGACCCCCGCCAGCAGCGTCCCGAACTCTGGCAGCTCTACCAGGGCAAGGTCAACGCGGGTGAACACCTGCGCGCGTTCCCGCTGTCGGACTGGACCGAGCTCGACGTCTGGCAGTACATCGAACGCGAGCAGATGGAGTTGCCCCGGATCTATTTCGCCCACCAGCGCGACGTCATCTTGCGAGACGGCATGTACCTGGCCGTGGGACCCCACGTCGTGGCGCGTAGTGACGAGACGATCGAGCGGCTGGTCGTTCGCTTTCGCACCGTCGGCGACGCCAACCTCACCGGCGCCGTCCTCTCGGACGCGGCGACATTGTCGGCCATCGTCGACGAGATCTCGACCGCGAACGTCTCGGAGCGTGGCGCGACACGCGGCGACGACAAGTTCAGCGAGACCGCGATGGAAGATCGCAAGCGCGAAGGATACTTCTAGATGAAACTCGCCACCAAGGACCTGCTGCGTCTGGCGACCGTGGGCTCGGTGGACGACGGCAAATCGACGTTGATCGGCCGCCTCCTGGTCGACACCCGCCAGCTCTTCGACGATCAACTCGACGCGGTGCACGCCGCGTCGGAGAAGCGCGGCGTGGGCGACCTCGACCTGAGCTTCGTGACCGACGGGCTACGCGCGGAGCGCGAACAGGGCATCACCATCGACGTGGCGTACCGCTACGCCTCGACCCCCACTCGCAAGTTCATCATCGCCGACTGCCCGGGGCACGTGCAGTACACCCGCAACATGGCCACCGGCGCGTCGACCGCCGACGTGGCCCTGGTGGTGTTGAACGTGGCGCACGGACTCAAGGAGCAGACGCGCCGGCACCTGTGCATCGCCGCCCTCCTGGGCGTGCGCACCATCATCGTCGCGGTCAACAAGATGGACGAGGTCCACTGGTCCGAAGCGGCCTACGTGGGTGTCGTCGATGAGATCACGACCCTGGCGAGGGACCTCGGCTTCGTCTCGGTGACCACGGTCCCGGTCTCGGCGCTCTTGGGCGAGAACGTGGTCGAACGCTCCGCGCACCTCGAGTGGTACGACGGCCCCACGGTCCTCCAGGCCCTCGAGGCCTGCACCGCGGGGTCCTGGACGCACGCGGGCGCGGGCGCGCGCCTGCCGGTGCAGTGGGTGCTGCGCCAGAACGGCGGCGGGCGGACCTACGCGGGCATGCTCAACGGCTCGACCCTGCACCTGGGCGACGTCGTCACGTTGCTACCGGCCAACATCGAGACCACGATCACCTCGATCACCTCGGGTTCGGGTCCTCGCACGGCGGCCACCGCCGGACTCTCGATCGACGTGGGCCTGGCCGCCGAGACCGATGCCGGACGCGGCGACCTGCTCGCCACCGCGCCCCTGCCGACCCTGACCAAGGAGTTCACCGCCACCATCTGCTGGTTCGGTGAGCAGCCCTGGCGCGCGAGTCAGCGCCTGCGCCTCAAGCACACGACGAAGGTCACGCCCGTGCGGCTACGTGAGCTCACCGGCGTGGTCGACATCGAGACCTTGAGCGTGCACGCGGGCAACGAACTGGCCACCAACGACATCGCGCTCGCGACCCTGCAGACCGCCGACTGGCTCGCCGTCGACGACTACCGCGACAATCGCGTCACCGGGAGTTTCGTCATCATCGACGAGGTGACCAACGCGACGGTGGCCGCGGGCATGGTGGGACGCGCCTCGTTCCTCTGAGCGGCGTTCAGTCCCCCGCGAAGACGGCTACGACGTCGCGCTGCACGTCGCGAAAATGCGGGATCCACTGCGGTCGCAGTTCGGCGATCTCGGCGCGAAAGGCTCGTCGCACCTCGAGGTCCGCCTCGGGTGCGAGACTCAACGAATCGAGGAAGGCCACCGCCACCGATCGGTCGTGGACCTCTCCCAGGATCGTCTGGATCGCCTCAAGGGATTCGGCCACCACCCGCGCCTCGTCGCCCGCGTACAACGCCGCCACCTCGAAGTTGTACCGGCACTTCTTCGAGGCGATGCGCACGAGGTGCAGCGATTCGTCGTTGCGGTGGTCGAGCGGGTCGCCAATCGCCGCGAAATAGGTGCCCACCGCGGCCCAGAGCGACGGCATGAAGACCTCGGCGGCCGCGACGTCGCCCACGTCGCCCATCACCGGATGACGACTGAGGCGTTTGAGTCGCTTGACGAGTTTGCCGTAGCGCGCGGACTCGAGGAGTTCATCAACGTCGTCGCGGCACGAGGCTCGACGTTGTCGCAGGCTCGAGGTCACCTCCTCGCGCAGTGTCGACCCGGGTGCCAGGTGCGCGTCGAACAACTCCTCCATCACGTCGAGGTCGCGCAGGCGCCCCAGTACCGCGCCCATCCACTTGAGGTCGTCGCCCAACTCGTGCCAGGGTTCGCGCGGCAAGACGTCGCGCATGGCGCGCAACTCCGAACGTAGGCGTCGGGCACTCACGCGAAGCTGATGGACACCCTCCCGGTCCATTCCCTCGTGCACCAGTGGCTCGTGGTACGCGATCGACTTGACCTCTCGACGAAGGAAGTGCGTCACCACGTCGCCCGCGGTGAGCGCCGTCTCAGACGTGGGCGAAGGATTCACCGTGGCGCGCTGCCCCTCGACGATGGCGCCGCGACGAGAGGCGACGGGACAGGCGACGAGACAGGCGACGAGGCCGCCACGCGACGCGGACGCCGCGGTCGGTGCGTCCGCGCCCTACTCACGGCTCGAGAGGTGCTCGGGTCCCGGGCGATACCCGGCCGAGGTCAAGAGATGACGCAGGTCCACCACCTGTTGGACGTCGATGTCCTTGTGGCGAGGTCGATCGAAATAGCGCACCTCGGCGCCGACGCGGACCTCGAACTTTCCCTCCTTGTGCTCCACGGCGGTACCGACCGCATTGAGCAACGAGACGACGTCGGGCCACTCGATGTTGTGACTGGTCGGGTGCTGGAAGATCTTCGCGAGGGTGTCGCGGTGGTGGTTGCTCAGACCTCGAAGTTCAAGATTCTCTGCCATGGGAAACCTCCTTGACAAGGAACCTAGTGTGCGTTGGCGACACCGCGTACGCCGCAATCGACGTCCATCGATGACCAATGACCCAATCTCAACTCGCCTCGCCCGTCCTTGGTCGTCGAATCAGCGACACGTCGCTGCGAGGGCACCCGCGCGGCTAGAACTGCACCAGCATGGCGACCAGGGCGACCGCGATGATCCCGAGCAGGGTGTCCATCGACCGCACCAGCTGGCGCCCGCGCTCCACGCTGGCCTGACCGTCGTGGGCGATCACCTCGGCCACCGTGCGCTCCAGGGGCAGGGTCCTGGCCTCGAGGTGTCCCGCCGCCGCGAGGTAGCACAGGATACCCACGCCGATCCAGGGCTGCGAGAGCGACACCGAGTGGTCCCCGATGATCGACATCGTGAGACCCGTGAGAACCAGCAGGTGCAAGACGCGTGCCGCCCAGTTGCGGCGATCAGGGAACTTGCGCCGCTGCTCCTCGGGGCTGGCCCCGCGCACGATGGCGCTCGCCGAGGCACGCATCACCACGAACACCGCAATGACGGCGACCGCGCTGAGCACGTGCACGAGGAAGAAGAGGTCGTAAGGAACGCTTTGGGCAATCATGCCTCAAACAGTAATGCCCTCGCCGCCCGGTACGGGTCGGTGCGTCCCGCCAACAGGGCCTCGACCTGCTCCTCGTAGCGCCGCGCGCCCTCACCCGAACGCACGCGCTCACCCACCATGGCGATCACCACGCGCTCGAGCTCGTGCGCGACACGGCGCCGACGCCGTTCCTCGATCGCTCCGGAGGACAGGAACCGATGATGCCGCGCGAGCTCCTCCCACAGCTCGTCGAGCCCGCGGCCATCGCTCGCCACCGTATCGACGATGGGCGCGCGCCACGGTGGCGTCGGGCCCATGTCCATCATCCGCTCGAGGTCGCGTCGCGTCTGGCCCGCGCCGGGGCGATCTGCCTTGTTGATCACGAAGACGTCGGCCACCTCCAAGATGCCCGCCTTCTCGGCCTGCACCGCGTCCCCCCAGCCGGGGTTGAGCACGACCACGGTGGTGTCCGCCGTCGACGCGACGTCGACCTCCATCTGGCCCACCCCCACGGTCTCGACGATGACGAGTTCGTACCCCACCGCCCCCAGCACCCGAATCGCGTCGGGCACCGCGAGGGACAGTCCGCCGAGATTGCCGCGCGTGGCCAGCGAGCGGATGTAGACGCGCTCGTCGGTGGCGTGATCTTGCATGCGGTAGCGATCACCCAGGAGCGCTCCCCCGGTGAAGGGCGAGGTCGGGTCCACGCACACGACCGCGACGCGCGCGAACGGATCGGCGCGGCCGAAGGAGGCCTTGGTCAGCGCGGCGGTGATGAGCCGGTCGGTGAGGGTGGATTTGCCCGCACCCGGCGCGCCGGTGAGGCCGATCACGTGGGGCATCGGCGACGAGTACACCAGGGCCACCGTCTCGCGGTGCCGGTCGCTCGCACCTTCGACGTAGGTGATCAGTCGCGCCAGTGCGGCGCGAGAACCCTCGCGCGCCCGGGCCAGCAGGTCCGCGGCCGCGGCGTCGATCACCGCGTCCTCGGTGCGGCGTCGATCACGCGGCCCACGACACGCCGGCCCCCAGGCTCGCGAGACGCCCGGGGAGGTCGTCATAGCCGCGCGCGACGTGCTCCATCCCGTGCACGGTCGTCGAGCCCTCGGCGACCAGTCCCGCGAGGACCAACGCCGCGGCGGCGCGGATGTCGCTGCCGTGCACCACCGTCCCGGTGAGGCGCTCGACCCCGCGAATCATGGCGTGATGGCCTTCGGTGGTGATGCTCGCGCCGAGTCTCACCAGTTCGTCCACGTAGCGGAATCGTCCCACGAAGAGGTTCTCGGTCACCACCGACACGCCCTCGGCGACACTGAGCATCGTCGTGATCAAGGGCTTGTAGTCCGTCGCCACGCCGGGATAGGGCAACGTGGCCACGTCACAGGCGCGCAGGCGAGTGGGACCCTTGACGCTCACGCCCTCGCCGGTGAGGTCGATCACGCCGCCCATCGCCTCGATCTTGCGCAGCAGCATCACCATGTGGTCGCTGCGGGCGTCACTAACGCGCACGTCGCCCCCGGTGATCAACGACGACGCCAGGTACGTGGCGCTCACCACGCGATCGGTCACGACCTCGTGTCGCGCCGGCGACAACTCCGCAACACCGGTGATCGTCAATCGCGAGGTCCCCAGGCCCTCGATGCGCGCACCCATTGCCAGCAGTTGTCGACCCAGGTCCTCGACCTCGGGTTCGCGCGCGGCGTTCTCGATCACCGAGCGACCCTCGGCGAGCACGCAGGCCATCAGTAGGTTGTCGGTGGCGGTGTGGCTCGGGTACTCCAGGGTGATGTGGGTGGCGCGCAGACGTCGCTCGGACGTGGCGCGGATGGACGTGCGGTCATTGTGGAACACCGCACCCATCGCGCCCAGGCCGTCGGTGTGGAAGTTGATGGGCCGGTGCCCGAAGTCGTCGCCACCCGGCAGGGCCATCGAGGCCTCCCCGCAACGCGTGAGCAGGGGGCCCAGGATGACGATGGACGCGCGCATCGCCTCGAACAGGTGCGCGGGGGCCTCGGTCCTGAGGTCCGCCGCGGCGGGCACGCTGATGAAGAGCTCGTGAGGGACCGACCGGTCCACCCGGCAGCCCAGGGCCACCAACAGATCACTCATGATGGCCACGTCGGTGATCTCGGGCACGTTGGTGAGGTGATGGGTGCCACTCGCCAAGAGGCACGCCGCCATCTCCTTGAGCACCGCGTTCTTGGCGCCGTAGGCCCGCACCTCGCCCACGAGGGGCCCGCGGGGCTGAACGACGAGAGAACTCACCCCACAAGTATTGCCGCAAACCCACCGGGGTCGCCGTGGACCGCAATTGCCCGACGAAGTACGCTAACGGTGTGCTGAGACCCACGCGACCCGACCGAAATCTCGCCCTCGAGATGATTCGCGTCACCGAGGCCGCCGCGGTCTCGGCCGCGCGCTGGTCGGGACGTGGCGACAAGAACGCGGCCGACGGCGCGGCGGTCGACGCGATGCGCTTCGTGCTGGGCGCGGTCCAGATGGACGGCATCGTGGTCATCGGCGAGGGCGAGAAGGACGAAGCACCGATGCTCTACAACGGCGAACGCATCGGCGACGGCCAACCGCCCGAGGTCGACATCGCGGTCGACCCCGTGGACGGCACGTCGCTCACCGCCCAGGGCCGCAACGGCGCCCTCTCGGTCATCGCGCTCGCGCCGCGCGGCACGATGTTCAACCCGGGCCCGTGCTTCTACATGATGAAGATCGCGGTGGGACCGCGCGGGCGCGGCGCGGTCGACGTGAACGCCTCGCCCACCGACAACCTCAAGGAACTGGCCAAGCGCCTCAAGAAGCCCATCCAGGAACTCGGCGTGGTGGTCCTGGACCGTCCCCGTCACGACGACCTGGTGCTCGAGATCCGCGAAACGGGCGCACGCGTCCTGTCGATCTCCGACGGCGACGTGGCCGGGGCGATCGCCACCGGCTGGCCCAACTCGGGCGCCGACATCCTCATGGGCATCGGCGGCACGCCCGAAGGCGTGATCGCCGCGGCGGCCCTCAAGGGTCTGGGTGGAGAGATCCAAGGTGTCCTGCACGCGCGCAATCCCGAGGAGCGTCAGGCCGCCGAGGCCCAGGGCTACGACTTCACCCGGGTGCTCACCACCGACGACCTGGTGGCGTCGGACAACTGCTTCTTCTCGGCCACCGCGATCACCGACGGCGACTTCCTGCGCGGCGTGCGCTTCACCGAGTTCGGCGCCACCACCCAGTCACTCGTGGTGCGCAGCCGTTCGGGCACGGTGCGAACGATCGAGACCTTCCACCGCCACGACAAGCTCCAGGAGTTCACCACGGGTCT
>JAJZFO010000111.1 GCA_021805305.1 Actinomycetes bacterium
TACCCGTGGCCCAGGTGGAAGCACTGCGTGAGGCGTCGTCCGCGGTCGACTACCACACCGAGGTCGTGCGCTACCCCGACGCCGAGCACGGCTTTCACTGCGACGCGCGACCGGCCGTCTTCAACGCGACTGACGCGGCCGACGCCCACTCGCGCACGCTCGAGTTCTTCTCGAACCACTTGAGTGCCAAATAGGCTTCGTCGTGGTCACACCTCGGATCCTTGCGACCTCGGGTGGCTTCGTGGCCGGCCCGGTGCAACAGAGTGCCCGACTGGGCGCCATGGTGATCGAGGCACTGGGTCTCACTGGGGCCACTCGCCCCAGGGTCTGTCTCGTTCTCAGCGCCTCGGGTGACGACGCGTCGTACTACGCACTCGCCTACGAGGCCTTCGCGGCGGCGGGATGTGACGTGACGTCCCTCAAGCTCTTTCCCCAACCCTCGGCCGACCCCGAGGAGCGCCTGGGTACCGCGGACCTCGTCTGGGTGGGTGGCGGTTCCGTGGCGAACCTCTTGGCGCTATGGCGCCTGCACGGGGTGGATGGGGCCATGCGTGACGCCTGGGAGCGTGGCGTCATCTTGAGCGGCGTCTCCGCGGGGAGCCTATGTTGGCACGTGGGCGGCCCGACGGACTCCTTTGGCCCCACGCTGGTGACGGTGAACAACGCACTCGGTCTGCTGCCCTACGCCAACGGCGTCCACTACGACTCCGAGCTCCAGCGCCGCCCCCTGCTGCACCGCATGATCGCCGACGGCACGCCCGCCGCGGTCGCCTACGCGACCGATGACCACGTGGGGATCTGGTACGAGGGTACGACAGCCACCCGGGTGGTCGCCGACACGCCTTCACCCGGTTTCGTCGGTCCGGCGGCCTACGTGATCACTCGCGAGGGCGTCGGCGTGCGCGAGCGGCGAGTGGGCGTGGGCGAGAGTTTCTAACGCGACGGTGACGGTAGCGAACGGCGGACGGCCTCACTGACCTCCACGAGATCCTCAGACCGCTCGATGGCCACGTCGGAGCCGCAGCGTTCGAGCCAGTTCGCCAGGAGCCGATACCCGTGCTGGGTGAGTACCGACTCGGGATGGAACTGAACCCCCTCGAGGGGTGCGCTGGTGTGACGAATGCCCATGACGAGTCCTTCACTCGTGGCGGTGACCTCGAAACAGTCCGGGAGCGTCGTCGCGTCCACGACGAGAGAGTGGTAACGACCCGCGATCATCGGCTGGGGCAGACCAGCGAAGACGCCCTGGGACTGATGGACCACGGCGCTGGAACGACCGTGTAGCAACTCCGGCGCCGGGACCACGTCGGCGCCGTAGGCCTCCCCCAGGGCCTGGTGGCCCAGGCAGATGCCCAGCATCGGCACACCCTCATCGCCACAACGGCGAATGATCTCGAGGCAGTTGCCCGCCGACACCGGATACCCCGGGCCCGGCGACACCATGACCCCGTCGTAGCGCGAGGACGAGACCTGTGACGCACCGATCTTGTCGTTGCGAACGACCTCGACCGTGGCACCGAGCTCCCCCACGTACTGCACGAGGTTATAGACGAAGGAGTCGTAGTTGTCGACCACCAACAAGTGCGGAGAGCGCCCCATGGGACAATCCTACGTGGTGGGCCTCACTATCCTAAAGACGTGACGCTTTCCTTCTCCGACTTCCAGACGCTGGTGGATGAGGGCTTCAACACGATTCCCCTCACCGAAACGCTCCAACTGGACCGCGACACCCCGGTCTCGATCTACCAACGGTTCAACGACGGGCGGGCCTTCTGCCTGCTCGAGAGTGCGGCGTTGGGCGACGACACGGGTCGATACTCCTTCATCGGCCTCGACCGACAGTGGCGCCTTCACGCCTACGGCGACGACGTGCGTCTCGAGGGTCGCGACGACAAGGTCGAGCACGGCCCCATGGCGACGCTACGGGCCGTCCTGGGCACTTACCGCACCTACTCGCCCTCGGACCTGCCGTCATTCTTCGGCGGGGCCGTCGGCTTCGTGACCTATGACTACGTTCGTCAACTTGAGGACCTGCCGCGGCCCGCGGACCCGCTGCCCTGGCCCGATGTGGACTTCTCCTTCCCCGGCAGCGTCTTGATCTGTGACCACCTGCGCCATTCCACCACCGTCGTGGTGCTCGCCGCGGTCGCCGACGGCGCCTCCGCGCGCGGAGCCTACGACCAGGCCAACGAACGCTTGGCGTCGATCGTGACGACGTTGCTCGCCCCGGGACCGGCGCTCGAAGCGCGCGTGGAGCGCATGGTGGCCACGGCGCCGACCCAGCGCGCACGCATCGACGTACGCGCGCTTGCGGCACAGCTGTCGAATTTCACGTTGACGCAGTACGCCGACGTGGTGACCAGGGCGCGCGAGTACATCTTCGCCGGCGACATCTTCCAAGTCGTTCCCTCCCAGCAGTTCACCCGTCCCACCAACGTCGAACCGCTCACTCTCTATCGCGTGCTTCGCGCCCTGAATCCTTCGCCCTACATGTACCTGGTCGACACCGGTGACTCCCAGGTCGTCGGCGCGTCACCGGAGATGCTGGTGCGCGTCGAGGGTGGTGTCGTCACGACGCGCCCCATTGCCGGAACTCGTCCGCGGGGCGACTCCGACGCGGCGGATCGGGCGCTCGAGGCGGAGATCCTGGCCGACGAGAAGGAGATCGCCGAGCACGTCATGTTGGTCGACCTCGGTCGAAATGACGTGGGTCGGGTGTCGGTGCCCGGTAGCGTGCGGGTGCAGCGATTGGCCCACGTCGAGCGCTTCAGCCACCTGATGCACCTCGTGTCACAGGTCACCGGCCACTTGCGTGATGGTCTGGACGCATTCGACGCCTTCGACGCCCTGTTCCCGGCGGGAACGTTGAGCGGCGCGCCCAAGGTCCGCGCGATGCAGATCATCGACGAATTCGAGCCGGTGCGACGAGGGCCGTACGGGGGGGCGCTGGGATACTTCTCGTTACGTGGCGACGCGGACTTCGCCATCACCATCCGCACGGTGTCACTGCGCAACGGCACCGCCACCGTGCAGGCCGGTGGAGGCATCGTCGCCGATTCACGACCAGAGGTTGAATACCAGGAGTGCATCTCGAAGGCGTCGGCGCCACTGCTCGCCCTGGAGATCGTCGACCCACTGGCGAGCAGCGAACAGCTCTCGAGCGTCTCTCGCGGGGCCTGAGATCGACCAGGGCGCTCCCCCGGCCCGGCGCCCGCGTCCGCGAGGTGACGCGCTGCGAGCCCTGCGCGCGGCCTTCGACGTCAATCTTCATTCCATCTCGCCGGTGCGCGGAATGGTCACTGCGGTTCCCGTCGTGGTGGTGTTCGCCATTGGGCTCGCCGTGCACGATCCGCGTGCGGCGATCACTATGGCCGTGGGGGCCAATCTGGTGGCAATCGTGTCGCTGGTCGGGGCGCCGAAACTACCCCTTCGCTTCGCCCTGCTCGACGCCGTCGCCTTAGGGCTCTCGGTGATGCTGGGTACCGTCAGCGCGTCGGTGCCGTGGCTGCACACCGCCCTGCTGGTCCCGCTGTGCTTCGTCGCGGGCATGGCCGTGATCTACGGACAGACGCAAGCGGTCCTCGGGTCCCAGGCCATCGTCGTGTACGCGGCTCTGGGACGATTCTCGGGGTCGCCGGCGACCGCGTTGGCGCTGGGGGCGTTGGTGACCCTCGGCGCGGTGGTCGAAGTCGCCGCACTGCTCGTGCTACGACTTCCGCCCACCCTGCGTTATCAGCGAGCGATGGTCGCCGATGCGTTGAATAATCTGGCCGTCTACGCTCATACGCCCGCCGATCAGTCCGCGATCAGTGTCCTGGCCAGCATCGACGCCGCTCAGCGAGTGCTCTCGCCCCTCTCGCTCTTTGGGCGTAGTGACGATCGCGACCTACGAGGAATCGTCGACCAAGTCCGACGAGCACGACTCGATTTCACCACTCTCGCGGGCCTGCGCACCCGCTTGGGCGAGGTCGAACCGACGCTGCTGGGTCCCGTGCACGACGCCCTCTACGACGTGGCCGACGGTGTCGCTCAATTGGCCAAGGCCGTGCGTCGACCCGACCGACCCGTGGCCTGGCGCGAGAGCGAGCAGCGCCTCCGTCGTGATATCGACGAGCTGCAGAGTCAGCTGCACGCGGGACGCTTCACCAGCGAGGTACAAGTCCTGATGCTCCAGGTGCTGGCGCATCTCGAGGCCCTCGGCGGACAATTGCGTTCGATCGGCAACCTCGTGGCGCGCGACGCCGCCGACGCTCCGCGGGGCGCGTGGCGCTTGGACGTGCGCTGGGCGGGTCTTGGACGTCCTCACCTCGGCGACAACATCGCACTCTTCCGCGACAATCTGCGCACGGACTCCGTCGCGTTTCGCCACGCGATACGTCTCGTGGTCGCGGTGTTGGTGGCCACGGCGGTCGCGCACCTTCTGGGCCTTCCGCGCGGGTACTGGGTCGCCTTCGCGGTCGCGGTGATCTTGAAACCCGACTACAGCACACTCCTGCGCCGAGGGGTCGGACGCGTGGTGGGCACCGCGCTCGGCGCATCCCTCGCGGCGATCCTGGTGAGTGAGCTGCATCCGTCCTACGCGCTGAGCACGGTCTTGATCGCACTCGTCGCCGCGGCCGCCTACGCCACCTGGTCCGCGAGCTTCTCGGTGGCCATCGGTCTGGTCACCGCCCTCGTCTTGATCCTGCTCTCGGTGAGTTCGACCAACTCGGTGGGGACCGCGCTCGACCGCCTGATCGACATCGTGTTGGGAGCCGTGATCTCCGCGGCGACCTACCTCCTGTGGCCGTCCTCGCCCGCCCACGACGTCCGACAGAGTGAGGCGGCACTCTTCACGGCGCTGGCCGGCTACGTCGATGAGGTTCTCAAATCGTGCTTGGGCCTCGGTGGTGATCCGGTGCTGATCGCCGCCACGTCGCGCAACGCCCACTTTCGCTTCGCGACCGCGGAGACGGCGGTCGCTCGCTCGCTCGAGGAACCCAGCGCCACTCGCGGCGATCCCCAGGTCGAACGCGGACTCCTAATGAGCGGGCTGCGAATCCTGCGCGCGACCCACGCGATGCGCTTCGAGGCCGATCGCGGGGCCCGCGTCGCGGCCACGCCGGCACTCGAGGAACTGCGCGCCACACTGGGACGAAGTCTGCGCTGCCTCGGCGACAACCGTCCGCTCGACCTCTCGCCCTCGCCTCGCGACGCGTACCGCCAGGCCAGCGTCGATCTCACTCGTGAGGGCGCCCCGGCGTCGCTGGCGTCCAACCTCGACGAGATCGTCAACGCCATCAACACTGGCGCTCACCTGATGACGTCGGTCCCATGAGAGGACTCTCGTCGCGTCCACGTCGCGACGAGAGTCGCACCCCGCGCGAAACAGGAGTAAGAATGACCCTAGAGACGCTCGACAAGTAGTCGCATCACCGGGGGGTCAACGTGGACCATCGCAACGCTCGACGAAAGTGGCAACAAGCCTACGAGGCGACCGCGGCGGCCGCGAGCCGTGCCACCACCCAATCGGGTGCGCCGATCGAACCCGTCTACGGGCCCGACGACGCGGAGTACCCAGGGCAGTTCCCCTACACTCGCGGCATTCACCCCGCGATGTACCGATCCAAGCTCTGGACCATGCGGATGTTCGCGGGCTTTGGCACCGCCCCTGACACCAACGAACGTTTTCGCGAGATCATCGACGCGGGGGGAACGGGCATCTCAACCGCCTACGACATGCCGACACTCCTCGGCATCGACTCCGACGACCAACGCGCTCGCGGCGAAGTAGGACGCTGCGGCGTCGCCATCGACACGATCGACGACGTCGCCGACCTCTACGCGGGCATCGACCTCGGCGCCATCACCACGTCGATGACCATCAACGCGCCCGCGGCCGCGATCTTTGCGATGTTCGTGGCCAACGCGGAGGACCACGGCGTGAGTCGCGACCATCTCGGGGGCACCCTACAGAATGACATTTTGAAGGAGTACCAGGCGCAGCACGAATACGTGTTTCCGCCCCGGCCCTCGCTACGACTGGTTCGCGACACGGTGGTCTTCGCCACACGCGAAATGCCACGATGGCACCCCCTGTCGGTGTCGGGTTACCACATCCGTGAAGCGGGTTCGACGGCCGCCCAAGAGGTGGCCTTCACCCTGGCCAATGGCTTCGCCTACGTGGAGCTGGCGCGTCGGGCCGGCCTCGCGATCGACCACTACGCCCCGAAGATGTCGTTCTTCTTCAACGCCCATATCGACTTCTTCGAAGAAGTGGCGAAGTACCGATGCGCGCGACGACTGTGGGCCACCTGGATGCGCAACTTCTACGGCGCGCTCGACGAGCGATCGTGGCAACTACGATTCCACGCCCAGACCGCTGGCGTATCCTTGACCGCCCAGCAACCCGACAACAACCACGCTCGCACCGCGATTGAGGCACTCGCGGCGGTTCTCGGCGGGGCACAATCGTTACACACCAATTCCTTCGACGAGGCGTGGACGCTTCCCTCGGCCGACGCGGCGCGAATCGCGCTTCGCACGCAACAGGTCATCGCCTTCGAGACCAACGTCACCCAGGTGGCCGATCCCCTCGGGGGTAGCTGGTTCGTCGAAAGCCTCACCGATCAGATGCAAAGCGACGTGGGCGAATTGCTCGAAGAGATCTTGGAGATGGGTAACGGTTCGATGCTCGAGGGCTGTCTCGCGGCCATCGACAATGGATGGTTCGACGATCACATCACCGACGCCGCCTACACCCACGAACGCGCGGTGCAGCGCGGCGAACGCCTCATCGTCGGCGTCAATGCCTTCGTCGATGACGCACCGGCACCGGCCCCGCTCAATCAGGTGTCCGGCGACGCCGACGCCCGCCAACAGTTGCGGCTGGCCAAGGTGCGCCGAGAGCGCGACCACGACACCGTCGCACGCACGCTCGAGCGACTGCGTGGCGACGCCCTCGACCCCGAGACCAACCTCATGCCAGCCCTGATGGAGGCGTCGCGCGCTCGCGCGAGCGTGGGCGAGATCATGAACACCCTCGCCGACGTCTTCGGGCGATACCACGTGAGAGCGCGATGAGCCGACGGGTGCTCGTCGCCAAAGTCGGACTCGACGGCCACGACCGCGGCGTGAACGTAATCGCGCGACTGTTGCGCGACGCCGGAATGGAGGTCGTCTACACCGGCCTATTCCAGACGCCCGAATCGGTGGCTCGAACCGCGGTCGACGAGGACGTCGACGTGGTGGGGCTCTCCATCCTGTCGGGGGCTCACCTGACGCTCGTGCCACTGGTCATCGACGCCCTACGCCAGCTCGGTTCGCCCATTCCGGTCGTCGTCGGCGGCATCATCCCCCAAGAGGACGTGGCCGCTCTTCGTCGTGCCGGGGTGGCCGCCACCTTCGGACCGGGATCGTCGATGGAGGACATCGTC
This sequence comes from Actinomycetes bacterium, assembly GCA_021805305.1. The sequence continues at coordinate 7,416 of JAJZFO010000111.1, forward strand.
ACCACCATCGAATCACTCTCGCCAGCGCGTTGAGCGCCGACCCGCGAGGTCGCTGAGCGACACGTGACGGACCACGTCGCAGTCGCCGTGAGCGCTCGACGTCACGCCCTTTGACGAAGCCCGCTAGACCAAGCATGTCAATATCGCGCCGCGACGACGACATGATATTGACGGCGGGATCAAACGATCACAACGAGGGGGGCGAATGCGAGTTGTTCGAAGCAGGCACAACGAGGCGAGGCGATGAGGATGCCGGGCTCGCGCGTGAGGGCTGGCCAGGGAGACCTCAACGAATTCTCACAGACACTCTTCGCGCCGCTACCCGCACGCTACAACGCCTTGGCCTACCTTCTCTCCCTGGGGCAGGATCGCCGTTGGCGCGTGGCCATGGTGCAACGCGTCGTGGATACCGAGCCACGATTGGTCCTTGACGTGGCCTGTGGCACTGGTCTGGTCACCAAGAGACTGACCACCACTTGCGCCGCCCACGTCGTGGCGCTCGACCTGAGTCAACAAATGCTGGCCCGAGCGCAGCGACTCGTGCGCGACTCGAACCTCGAGGGCCGAGTGGACCTGGTGCGCGCACGCGCCGAACGCCTACCCTTCCCCGACGCCACCTTCGACGCCGCGACGTTCACCTACTTGATGCGCTACGTCGACGACCCGGCGGCGACGATCCGCGAGATCACCCGGGTGGTGAAGCCCGGTGGCGTGATCTCGTCGTTGGAGTTCGCGGTACCGACGCGGTGGTGGTGGCGAGCGGCCTGGTGGATCTACACGCGAGCCCTCTTGCCCCTCGGCGGCTACGTCACGGGTGGACGCGTCTGGTGGTCCGTGGGTCGATTCCTCGGACCCTCGATCTCGCGTCACTACCGCCGCTACCCGATCGAGTGGACACGCGACGCCTGGCGTCGCGCCGGCATCGAACACGTCGAGGTGCGCACGATGAGCCGAGGCGGTGGCGTCGTGATCTCGGGATATCGACGCGGCGAGTGATGGACGACCATTTCGTCCCTCCCGCCTACTACGCACGCCCGCGATTCTTGGGCGTGGGTAGGACACGCGAGTGGTGGACCGTTCTTCATCCCCCCTACACCTTGCTGCACCTGTCGCTGGTCACCCTGGGGGCGTGCATCAGCGGACCCGTGAACCTCGCGCGCCTGGGCACCACTGTGGCCGCGTTCTTCCTCGCCGTCGGGATTGGCGCCCACAGCCTCGACGAGTTGCATGGTCGACCGCTCGGCACGACGCTTCCCTCGTGGGAACTGGCGCTCGCCGCGGTAGTCTCCCTCGGCGCGGCCGCGACGTTGGGGGTGGTGGGCGTGTTCATCGTCAGCCCCTGGTTGGCGCTCTTCATCGTGGTTGGGATCACCGTCGCCGTGGGATACAACCTCGAACTTTTCGACGCCCGTCTGCACACCCGAGCGGTCGTCGTCTTGTCGTGGGGCTCGTTCCCCGTCTTGACCGCGTATTTCGCCCAGCACCGCGACCTCAGTGTGGCCGCCGTGCTCGCCGCGGGATTTGGCGCGCTGATCACCCTGGCCCAGCAACAGCTCTCCACACCGGCTCGCGACCTTCGCCGTCGAACCCTCGACGTCGAAGGCGTCGCGCACCGTCTCGACGGGACGCGCGTGGCCATCGACGTCGAGACCATCCTGGCGCCACTCGAGAGCGCCCTCAAGACCCTGTGCCGCGCTGGACCGCTTCTCGCGCTGTCGCTGATGTTG
>JAJZFO010000335.1 GCA_021805305.1 Actinomycetes bacterium
CACGTTCAACGTGTTCCGTTCCGGGCTGGGCATCACCGCGAACGGCGCGTTGGTCTACGTCGGCGGTCCGGGACTCTCGATCAGCGACCTGGCGGACACCCTGGTGCGCGCCGGGGCGGTGCGCGCCATGGAACTCGATATCAACACCGACTGGGTGCAGTACACGACGTACGCGGGCCCCATCGGAACCCCGGTCAACGGCGCGAACGGGACCAACCTCCTGCCCAGCATGAACGGCAACCCCGGTCGGTTCTTCGCGAACTGGTGGCTCCGCGACTTCTTCGTGATGAGCCTTCGGCCCCAGTACCAGTAGTCGCGCGGGCCGACCGCGCCCGGGGCGGGGCTCTCAGCGATCCATCACCTTGCGCCACAGCGGACCCGGTAGGTGGCGCAAGACGGCGTAGACGTACTTGAGGACCGGTGGACTCCAGATGATGCGCTCACCCTTCTCGAGGCCCGCGATGACCGTGTCGGCGACCTCGTTGACCCCGGTGGTGAAGGGCACCTCGGCCAGGCCGTGGGTCATGCGCGTGCGCACGGCGCCCGGACGCACCAGTTGCAGGCTGACGCCGGTGCCGATGAGCGAGTCCGCCAGGCCCTGACAGAGGCGGTCGAGTCCGGCCTTGGCCCCGCCGTAGAGGTAGGCGCTCGCGCGCACGCGTACCGCGCCGACCGAGGAGATCACCAGGATCCGTCCGCTGCCCTGGGCGACGAGGCGGTTGCGCACCTCGGTCAACGCCGCCACGGGCCAGGTGAAGTTGACGTTCATCACGCGGGTCGCGGCGGCGACGTCGCTCTGGTCGCGCGTCTGATCACCGAGTAAACCGACCGCCACGATGACCAGGTCGACGTGAGCGCCCACCTGGGCGAAGGCGCGCGCCACCGTGTCGCGGGCGTTGGCGGGGTCCTCGGCGTCGAAGACGACGGTGTCGGTGCGCGAGGCGCCGTAGTCCAGCGCCTCGCGCGCGGCCTCGTCGAGCAAGTTCTGATTACGTCCGGCGAGGACGACCGTGTGGGCGCGCGCCGCGCAAAGCTTCTTGGTGATGGCGCGCGCGATGTCGGAACTGCCGCCCAGGACGACGACGTTCTGGGGCTGGGCGAAGGCGTTCTCCATGATCACTCTCCTACTAGGTGCAGGCGGCGCGCGAGGTCGCTCGCCAACTGGTGTCGGGGATCGACGCGGTTCTTGATCTCGAGGAAATCGGGCAGGCGCGGGTACATCACCCGCACGGACTCGGGGCTGAGGCGCGAGTCCTTGGCGAGGTACACCCGCCCGCCCGCCTCAATCACCATCTCGTCGAGGTCGTCGAGGACTCCGGGCAGGGCCCCGGGGCCGATCGGGAGGTCGAGGGCGAGGGTCCAGCCCGAGATCGGGAAGGAGAGCAGTCCGTGGTTGGCGGGACCGAAGCGTTTGAGGACGGCCAGGAAACTCGGTACGCGCGAGGACGACAGTCGCTCGACGGCGCGCACGACCACGTCGGCCTGGGCGTCGGCGACCGCGAACTGGTACTGGACGAAACCGCGTCGTCCGTAGAGTCGGTTCCAGTCGCCGACGCCGTCGAGGGGGTGAAAGAACGAGCCGAGCGACTGCACGTCGCCCTCGCGTTGACGCGGGGCGCGCCGGAACCAGAGTTCGTTAAAGGCCCGGATGCTCAGGGGGTTGAGCAGCCCCGAGGGGGCGTTGAAGGGTACGCGAAGACGCCTCGGCGCGGGGGGCACCAGCGTCGCGTCGTCGAGGTCGCGCCGCGTCGCGTGCTCGCCGCGCGTGAGGATGGCGCGCCCCATCCGGGCCCCGCGGGTCATGCAGTCCACCCAGGCGACTGAGTATCGGTAGCCGTCGTCGCCCGCGACCATCGCGGCCATCACCTCGTCGAGGTTCGCGTGGCGCGTGGTGTCCACCAGGACCCGGTCGGTCTCGATCTTGTGCAGGCGCAGGGTCACCGTCGTGACCACCCCGGTGAGTCCCATGCCACCGATGGTGGCCCAGAAGAGGTCGGGGTCGAGGGTGGGCGAGACCGTGACGTGGCCCTGGGGCGTCACCAGGCGCATCTCGAGCACGTGGTCGCCCAGGGAGCCGTCGCGGTGGTGGTTCTTGCCGTGCACGTCGGCGGCAATCGCCCCCCCGAGCGTCACCTGCCGCGTGCCGGGGGTGACCGGAACGAACCAGCCCAGCGGGATGGTGACCGCGAGGAGTTCGTCGATCGACACGCCGGCGCCGACGCTCACCACCCCGTCGGCCGCGACGGCGCCGATGCCGCCCAGGGACCGATTGTCGAGGACGACGCCCCCGCTCAACTGGGCGGCGTCGCCGTAACTGCGCCCCAGCCCGCGCGCGATGACGCCGTTGGCCAGCGCCATCTCGCGCGCGACGGCGTCCTCACTCGCCGGACGCTGGACGTCGGCGAACGCGGGCGTGGTGCGACCCCACCCGGTGAGTCGTTGGCGGGTCATAGGTAGGTACCTCCCAGCACGAGTCCGGCCCAGACGATCGCCAGGACCTGTACCGTGCGGTTCTTCAAGAGTAGGTCCTCGGGTGATTCGCCCTCGGGGGATTCGGCCCCGCGGATGATGAACAAGATGGCCAACACCACCGGGACCGTCGTCAGGCGCAGGGGGACGATGCTGTGCTTGATCGACGAGAGTCCGGTGGCGGAGGTGTCGATCGCCCAGAGGCAGTAGGCCGTGACCACGACGGTGGCCGAGAGGGTGAGGGCGGAGTGCAGGAACTCGCTGGTGTACTCGGCCAAGACGACGCGGTTGCTCGATCCCACGTGGCGCAACTCCGAGGAACGCTTGCCCACCACGAGGAAGAGGGCGCCGAAGGTCACGACGATGAGGAACCACGTCGAGACGGGGATGTGCGAGGCCACCGCGCCGCCGTAGGAGCGCAGGAAGAACCCGCTGGCCACGAGGCCGAGTTCGATGATGACGGCGTTCTTGAGCCAGTAGATGTAGCTGAGGGTCTCGATGATGTAGAGGACCAGGATGAGGTAGAAACCCGCGGGGTGGTGGATGAAGACGGGCAGCGTGAGGCCCACGACGCCCAGCATCGCCGAGGCGCTGAGCGCCGCGCGCGGCGAGAGGTCGCCCGAGGCGATGGCGCGGAATCGCTTGGTGGGGTGCTGGCGGTCCGACTCGAGGTCGCGCAGGTCGTTCAAGATGTACATGCTCGAGGCCACGAGGCAGAAGGCCGCGATGGCGACCACGGTATTGACGAAGACCGTGCGGTGAAACAGTAGTCCCGCGGCGCCCGGGGCGACCACCAAGAGGCCGTTCTTCACCCACTGGGGGATGCGCATGGCCGACGCGAGGGAACGCACCGCGCCTCGGGAACTGCCGGGGGCTCTCACGACCCTCCAGGCTAGCCGTCACCACTCGCGACCCCCGGACGACGGGGGGGTCCGCCTCACGTAAGATGAGTGGTCGTGAAGCGCACCTACCGAGTAGTGGTCGCCAAGCCCGGTCTGGACGGTCACGATCGTGGCGCCAAGGTCATCGCGCGCACGCTGCGCGACGCCGGATTCGAAGTGGTGTACACCGGCCTGCACCAAACGCCCGAACAGATCGTCGAGGCCGTCGTGCAAGAGGACGCGGACGCCCTCGGACTCTCGCTCCTGTCGGGCGCGCACCTGGTGCTGGTGCCGCGCATCGCGGAGTTGCTGCGCGCGCAGGACCGCGACGACGTGGTGCTGGTGGTCGGGGGCATCATCCCCGACGCCGACGTCGCGCGCCTCCTCGAGGTGGGGGTCGCGCGGGTGTTCACGCCCGGCGCCTCGCTGCAGGAGATCGGCACCTGGCTCGAGGACACCCTCGACGCCGTGGGTTCCGCGTCGTAAATTTCGCCGTCCCCCCAATTTAGAAAGCAGAAACGAATGGATCTCTTCGAGTATCAGGGAAAGCAGTACTTCTCGCGCTTCGGCATCGCCGTGTCCCCGGGTGACGTGGCGGACACGGTCGACGAGGCGGTCGCGGTCGCCGAGCGCGTGGGCTACCCGGTCGTCGTCAAGGCGCAGGTCAAAGTGGGTGGCCGGGGCAAGGCGGGCGGCGTCAAATTGGCCCACGACGTTGACGAGGTCCGTCGCCACGCGGGCGACATCTTGGGCCTGGACATCAAGGGTCACGTCGTGCGTCGACTGTGGATCGAGCGCTCGAGCGATATCGCCAAGGAGTACTACGCCTCCTTCACCCTGGACCGTCCCAACAAGGCGCACCTCGGGATGCTCAGCGCCCAGGGCGGCGTCGAGATCGAGGTCGTGGCCGAGGAGAACCCCGACGCCATCGCGTTCTTGTCGATCGACCCGGTGCGCGGACTGGACATCGAGACGGCGCGCCGTTGGGTGCACGAGGCCGAGCTCGACGAGGCCGCGCGCGAGCAGGCGGCGCAACTGCTGGTGAAGCTCTACGACTGCTACACCACCGGTGACTGCGACCTCGCCGAGATCAATCCGCTGATCCTCACCCCCGACGGCACCGTGCACGCCCTCGACGCCAAGGTGACCCTGGACGAGAACGCCTCGTTCCGCCACCCCGAATGGGAGGAATACCGAGCCACCGAGACCGAGGACCCCCGCGAGAAGATGGCCAAGGAGAAGGGCCTGAACTACATCGGCCTCGACGGCACCATCGGCATCATCGCCAACGGCGCGGGTCTCGCGATGTCGACCCTGGACGTGGTGAACCAGGTCGGGGGTTCGGCCGCGAACTTCCTCGACATCGGCGGGGGCGCGAACGCGGACGTCATGGCGGCGGCGATGGAGGTCATCAACGCCGACCCCAAGGTGACCGCGATCTTCGTCAATATCTTCGGTGGTATCACGCGCGTGGACGAAGTCGCCCAGGGCGTACTCGAGGCCCTACGCCGCGTGAGCATCACGGCGCCGATCGTGCTGCGTCTCGACGGCACCAACGCCGTCGAGGGCCGCGCCATCCTGGCCCCTCACCTCAACGACCGACTGATCACCGAACCCACCATGTTGGACGCCGCTCGTCGCGCCGTGTCCCTCGCGAACGCCTAAGGAGCGCCATGAGCATCTTTGTTGACGAAAACACGAAAGTCATTGTCCAGGGTCTGACGGGGGGGCAGGGTAAGTTCCACGGCCTGCGCAACCGCGACTACGGCACCAAGGTCGTCGGTGGGGTGACGCCCGGCAAGGGGGGCACCGACGTGGACGGGATCCCCGTCTTTAACACGGTGCGCGAGGCGGTCGAGGCCACCGGCGCCACGGCGTCCTTCGTCGTCGTCCCGCCGAAGTTCGCCTCGGCCGCCATCCTCGAGGCCGCCGAGGGGGGGATCACCTTCATCGTGTGCATCACCGAGGGCATCCCGGCGCACGACGAGGCCGTGACCTATAACAAGCTGGTCGAGAGCTACCCCCACGTGCGGCTCCTCGGACCGAACTGCCCGGGGATCATCAGCCCCGGCAAGTGCAACATCGGCATCACCTCGGGCGACATCGCCCTGGCCGGCGGCCCGGTGGGCATCGTGTCGCGCTCGGGCACGCTGACCTACCAGGCGTTGCACGAGTTGTCCCAGCAGGGCATCGGTCAGACGACGTGCGTGGGGATCGGCGGCGACCCGGTGCCGGGCACCAACTTCATCGACTGCCTGGCCGCGTTCGAGGCGGACCCCGAGACCAAGGCGGTCATGATGATCGGCGAGATCGGCGGTTCCGAGGAGGAGCGCGCGGCGGAGTGGATCAAGCACAACATGACCAAGCCGATCGTGTCCTACATCGCGGGGGTCACCGCCCCCCCGGGACGCAAAATGGGCCACGCGGGCGCCATCATCTCGGGTTCGAAGGGCACCGCGCAGGCCAAGATGGAGGCGCTGGCCGCCGCGGGGGTCCACGTGTGCCTGAACCCGACGGAAGCGGGTCAGAAAATGGTCGAGATCGTCCAGGCGCTCTAGGCCTTGGGCGTTCGACTCTGCGTCCTCGTCTCGGGTTCGGGCACCATCCTCGAGGCCCTGGTGGCGCGCGGCGTGACCGTCTCGCTGGTCGGGGCGGACCGTCCGTGCCGCGGTCTCGAGGTGGCGGATGAGGCGGGCGTCGAGGCGCTCCTACTGGACCGCGCCGCCTACGGCGGGTTCGCCGCCGCCTTTGACCGCGAGCGCTACTCGAGCGACCTGGCGCACGCGCTGCGCGAGCGAGGGATCGACGTGGTGGCCATGGCCGGCTTCGGTACCGTGCTCGCGGCGAGTTTTCACGACGCGTTCCCGGGGCGCGTGCTCAACACGCACCCGAGCCTGTTGCCGGACTTCAAGGGTTGGCACGCGGTGGCCCAGGCGCTCGCCGCGGGCGTGCGCGAGACGGGGTGCACGGTGCACGTGGCCACGGTGGCCCTCGACGACGGACCGATTTTGGCCCAGCGGCGCGTGGCCGTCGCGCCCGACGACGACGAGTCGCGCCTGCACGAGCGCATCAAGGCCGCCGAGCGCGAGCTCTACCCCGCGGTGGTCACTAGGGTGATGGCGGCGCTCGACGAGGGTCGCGACGTATCGTCCGTCGTCCGAGAAATGGAGGAACTCTAGATGCGTGCACTCTTGAGCGTGTGGGATAAGACGGGACTCGTTGACTTCGCGCGGGGTCTGGCGTCGTTGGACGTCGAACTGGTGGCGTCGGGGGGCACCGCGCGCGCGCTCGCGGACGCCGGGATCGCCCACCTGGACGTGGCCGACGTCACGGGGTTTCCCGAGATGCTCGACGGTCGCGTCAAGACCCTGCACCCGCGCATCCACGGCGCCATCTTGGCCAATCGCGCCGAGGACTCGCACCTGGCCGCCCTGCGCGCGCACGACATCGACCCCATCGACTTGGTGGTGTGCAATCTCTACCCCTTTCGCTCGGACCCGTCGATTGAACTGATCGACGTCGGCGGCCCGACCATGGTGCGCGCCGCGGCGAAGAACCACCACCACGTCGGCGTGGTGACCAGTCCGCTGCAGTACGACGTGGTGCTCGAGGAACTGCGCGCCGCGGGCCACTTGAGCGACGCCACGCGCCACGAGCTCGCTCGCGCCGCCTTCGCGCACACCGCCGCCTACGACGCCGACATCGTGGCGTGGATGGACCGCGGTGGCGCCCTTGGTCCGGACCCCGCTCGGGTGGACGAGGTCGTCCCGCCGACGTTGCACCTGACGCTCGAGCGCGCCAGCATCGTGCGTTACGGGGAGAACCCCCACCAGATCGGGGCCCGGTACCGCGTGGCGGGTAGCGCCCCGTGGTGGGACGCCGTGATCCAGCACGCGGGGTCGGCGCTGTCGTACCTCAACCTGTTCGACGCCGACGCGGCGTGGCGTTTGGTGCACGAACTGGCCGACGACGCCCCGGGCCTGGCGGCCGTGGCGATCATCAAGCACGCCAACGCGTCGGGTGCGGCGGTGGCCGCCACCCTGCACGACGCCTTCGCCAAGGCCCTCGACGCCGACCCCCAGAGTGCCTTCGGGGGGATCGTCGCCGTGGGGGGCCCGGTGGACGACCGGCTCGCGTCGTTGATCGCCGCGGGACCCCAGGCCGACGTCATCATCGCGTCCTCCTTCGCGGAGTCCGCCATCGCCACCCTGGTCGCCCGGCGTAAGGCCACGCGACTCTTGAGCGCCCCCGCGCCCGAGCCGCTGGGCCGCTCCGTGCGCACCTTCGGTCACACCGCCCTCGTGCAGAACGCCGACGAGTTGCTGGTGCCGGTGCGCGAGTGGCGCTGCGTCACCGAGGCGCAGCCCACGAGCGAACAATTGCGGGACCTGGCCCTGGCGTGGCGGGTGTGTGCGCGCACGACCTCCAACGCCATCGTGCTCGCGCGCGACGGGGTTGCGGTCGGGGTCGGGGCCGGGCAACAGTCGCGCGTCGTGGCGGCGGGTATCGCCGCCGCCAAGGCGGGCGACCAGGCCGTCGGCTCCGCCGCGTCCTCCGACGCCTTCTTCCCCTTCGCCGACGGCCTCGAATCCCTCACCAGCGTCGGGGTCACCTCGGTGGTGCAGCCCGGCGGTTCGGTGCGCGACGCCGAGGTCATCGCGGCCGCGAACGAAGCCCGAATCGTCATGATGCTCACCGGTGAGCGTCACTTTCGTCACTAGGAGCGACATGGCTGAACTACTCGACGGCGAGCGCCTGGCCGGGCGCATCAAGATGGAACTGGCGGATCGCGTGGCGCGTCTAGCCGCGGTGGGTCGCCCGGTGGGCCTGGGCACCGTGCTGGTGGGCGACGACGGACCGAGCGCGAAGTACGTCGCCATGAAGCACGCCGACTGCGAGGCCATCGGCATCCGTTCCTACCACGAAGGACTCCCCGCGGACGCGACGCAGGCGCAGGTGGAGGCGGTGGTCGACCGGTTGAACGCGGACGAGAACGTGCACGCGATACTCGTGCAACTCCCCTTGCCCGCGGGCATCAACGAAGAACAGATCCTCTTGCGGATCCGTCCCGAGAAGGACGTGGACGGTCTGCACCCGACGAACCTCGGTCGCTTGGTCATGGGCACTCCCGGCCCCCTGCCGTGCACCCCCGCCGGCATCGTCGAACTCCTGAGTGCGCACGCCGTGCCCGTGGAGGGTCGCCACGTGGTGATCATCGGACGCGGTCTGACCATCGGACGTCCGCTGTCGCTGTTGATGGCGATGAAGCGACCCGGTTGTAACGCCGCGGTCACGGTGGTGCACACGGGCGTCGAGGACATGGCCGCGCTGACGCGCACCGCCGACGTGGTCGTCGCCGCCGCGGGGGTCGCCGGACTGGTGACGCGCGAGATGATCAAGCCCGGCGCCGCCGTCGTGGGCGCCGGCACCAGTTGGTCGGGTACTAAATTGATGAGCGACGTCGCCGACGACGTCGCCGAGGTGGCGGGGTGGATCACCCCGCGCATCGGCGGGGTCGGGCCGATGACGCGCGCGATGCTGTTACGCAACGCGGTCCTCGCCGCGGAGAAGGTGTCATGAGTACTACTGACGACAAGGGTCGTGAATACGACGAACGCCCGTGGGGGAACTACACCGTCCTCGACG
>JAJZFO010000234.1 GCA_021805305.1 Actinomycetes bacterium
GCCCTTGTCGATGGGGCATCCCCGCAGTTCGAAGTCGACCGTGACGTGCTCGGCGATCGGTGTCGACGTCGCGAGGTCGTCGATGTACTCGGGGTGGGCGTAGACGCTCCGGGTATAGCTACCGGCCGCCGCGAAGTTGCGCAGACCCTGGATCCCTCCGGCGCTGGCGCACGCGCCGAGGGTGATGAGGGTCTTGGATTGCGCCCGAACCTCGTGGACCCGCCGCACGTCGTCGGGAGTGCTGATCGAGCCCTCCACGAGGGAGATGTCGTAGGGGCCTTCGACCGTGGCGGTGCTCATCTCGGTGAAATGGGCGATGTCCACGGCCTCGCTGAGCGTCAGCAGATCGTCCTCGCAGTCCAAGAGACTCAGTTGACAACCGTCGCACGACGCGAACTTCCACACCGCGAGGGTGGGACGCGTGGCCGGGTGCCGGTTCATCGTTCGTGCTCGTTGATCAGGCTCCGCAGTGCGCTGTCGTAGACCAGGACCGGGCCGTCACGACACAGGAGGAACGGGCCGAGTTGACAGTGACCGCACCAGCCGGTACCGCACTGCATGTTGCGCTCCAGGGACAAGAGGATCCGTGATGGATCGACGCCCATCCCCACGAGGTTCTCTGCGGTGACGCGCATCATCACCTCAGGCCCGCAGACCAGCGCCCGCGCGTTCGCGGGATCGAAGCCCGCGGCGTGGAGCAGATCCGTCACGAGGCCCACGTGTCCGCGCCATTGCGGCGTCCCCTGGTCGACACTCACCTCGACGTGCGCTCCAGCGCGGTCCCACGTGGCGAGGTCGTCCACGAAGAGGATCTGTTGGGGGTCGCGTGCGCCGATGAAGAGGAAGACGTGGCCAGCGGCGTCGTCCGGCAGTGATACCAACTGGTTCAGCGCACCGCGCAGGGGCGCCAACCCGACGCCGCCGGCCACGATCACGACGTCGCCGTCGAGGTCGGTGGCACGATCCGGCACGCGCCAGTCACTCCCGAAGGGTCCGCGCACCCCCACGAGGTCGCCCACGTCCGCGTCGCAGAGGGCGTGCGAGACGGGGCCCACGTCGCGGATCGTGTGATGCAACAGGCCGTCATCGCGCGGTGCGTCGCTCACGGAGATGGCGACCTCACCCACCCCGGGCACGCTCAACATGTTGAACTGACCGGGTCGAAAGGCGGTCGCGCGACGATCCGTCGCTTGGAGGAGCAACGTGACCACGTCGTGGGTCTCGCGTCGACGTGACGCGACCCGATGGAGAAGCGGCACGCTCACTGAGGGCGCCGACGACGATGCTGTCGAGGGATCAGCGGACGTCATTCGTCGCTCCCTGGAGGACGGGCCCTTGTCGCTGGTCCTCGAGTTGGTGAGGCAACCGCGTCGCGACCCGCGACGAGATCGCGACGTCGAAGGCGGCATCGGCCAGGGCCCTGGTCCGTAGGCCCGTTCCCTCGATAGCGAGGACCCCCACGTCGTCGAAGGCCCGTGCGTCGAAGGACCAACGATACGGCGCGGCGATGCCCGCGCCCACGTCGAGGTTGGGGATCGTCTCGACCCGGTGCTCCCCGCTGGTGAGTCGACGCACGTCGGTGGCGACGCGACCGCGACGAACGAGCAGCGCGGCACCGGCGACGTGTCCCTCGAGGCGGAGCATCTCACCCGGCGCGAAGGTGCGCCCGCGTCTCCGCGAGGTGATGGCCTCAAGGTCCTCGGCCCCTCGACCCGAGAGCAACGGATTTGAGTGCCGGAGACCTTGCATCGTCATGAGACGCCCGCGACCCTCGAATCGACGTCGCGCAACTCCTTGACGTGTAACGTGGCCAATTGCGCGGTGACGTCGATGCCGACCGGACACCACGTCACGCACCTTCCACAGCCCACGCAGCCCGAGGATCCGAACTGGTCCCACCAGGTGGAGAACTTGTGGGTGAGCCACTGGCGATACCGAGACGACATCGAGGTGCGAACGGCGCCGCCGTGGAGGTAGGAGTGGTCGATGTCGAAGCACGAGGACCACGTGCGCAGTCGCGTGACGTCACCAGCGAGGTCGTTGACGTCGTGGACGTCGGTGCAGAAGCACGTCGGGCAGACCATCGTGCAATTGGCGCAACCCAGGCAGCGCTCGGCCACGTCGCTCCACATCGGATGTTCCACGTTGTGCTCGAGGAGGGTCGCCACGCCCTCGCGGTCGACGTGACGCGTGAGCCGCTGGTTCGCCCGCTCCAGGACCTCCGCGCGCGCGACGAGGTCCGTGTCGTGGGCGCGAGTGGAGGTGACTCGCGCCACCTCGCGGCGACCACGTTCGCTACCGATGCGTACCAGGAATCGATGGGGACCGAACAACTCGGTGAGGGCCACGTCGAATCCGTCGTCGATGCCCGGACCCGTGCCCATCGAGGAGCAGAAACACGTCGCGGCGGGACGCGCGCATTCGACCACCGCGACGAACATGCTTCGACCGACGTCGTCGACGTGCGGATCGTGGTAGTCGCCGCCCACGAGGACCCGCTCGAGGATCGAGATGGCCGCGACCTCGCAGGGGCGCACTCCCAGTAGCGCCAGGTCGCGGGACCTCGCGTCGGGCTCGACGAACTTGAGGCGCTCACCACGGCCCTCGCTGCGCCACATCACTTGGCGTGCCGGTAGCAATTCGGTCTTGGGGCCGGTCGCTGCGACGGCGTGGCCGAAGTACTCATCGTCACCCTGGTCGCTCGCCCGGTATCGACCGGGGGACTGCTCGTCGCGCCAGCCGATGGGCAGGTCCCGCGCGCGGCGCAGTCGTCCGAGGACGATCGCGTCCGAGGTGGGCACCGGCCCGCGCACCTCGAATCGGTCGTTGAGGGAGCGGATGAACTCGTCGAACTGATCCAGGTCCAACAGGCGCCAGTCCGCCTCGGCGACCTCACCCGGCATCGTGGTGCGAGGAGCCATCGCGGCGTCGCCTAGGCGTTGAGCGAGGGTCCCCGCAGGGGGCTGCGGTGCTCGGGATCGGCGGACTCGAGGAGCAGTCGCCACTCCGCGCGAGCGATGGCGTGGCGGGTGCGATCCACGGCGTCGGGATTGACCGATATCGACGTGATACCCAAACGCACGAGTCGCTCGGCGAACTCGGGGTGGTTGGACGGGGCCTGACCGCACAGTGACGAGGTGATACCCGACCGGCGGCACTGGGTGATGATGCGCTCGATCGCGTCGAGCACCGCCGCGTCGGACTCCTCGAAGAGGTCGGCGCAGATCTGCGAGTCCCGATCAACCCCGAGCATCAACTGGGTCAGGTCGTTGCTGCCGATCGAGACGCCCGAGATGCCCATGGCGGCGTACTCGGGAATCCGGTAGGCCACTGAGGGCACCTCGGCCATGACCCAAAGAGGCAGGTGACCAGCGACGGGACTGCTCGCCACGATGTCGAGGCACGCCTCGAGTTCCCACTTCGTTCGCACGAAGGGGATCATCAAAGTGATGTTCGGCGTCTCCTCGGCGACCGCGGCGAGTGCCTCGAGCTCGAGTCGGAACACGTCGGGTTCGCGAACGTAGCGAAAGCAGCCCCGATAGCCGATCATGGGGTTCTCCTCGACCGGCTCGAAACGGGTGCCGCCCTCGAGGTTCGAGAACTCGTTGCTGCGAAAGTCGATGCTGCGATACACCACCGGGCGCGAGCCGAACGCTCGCGTGATCCTCAGGAGCGAGGCGGACATCGCGTCCACGAACCTCTTCTGCTCGCCTCGTTCGATGAGCAGCTTGGGGTGCACTCCCGCGAGGGCGTCGGTCACCATGAACTCCGCGCGCAGCAGGCCCACGCCGTCGACGTCACGCGCGGCGACCTCCTCGGCGTGCTCGGCGAAGGCGAGGTTCACGTAGAGGCGCGTCGCGAGCGGCAGTGTCGCGGCGCCGTCCACGACCGCGCCCGACGAGTGGTCCTCACCGACGAGGACCGAGGTCTTGGCCACGGCCGTGAGGTCGCCCTCGTACACCGTGCCTTCGGCCCCATCCACGGTCACCACCTCGCCCGTGCGCAACACCATGGTGGCGTTGCGTGCCCCGACCACGCAGGGCACGCCGAGCTCGCGCGACACGATCGCGGCGTGGCACGTGATGCCACCACCGTCGGTGATCAAGGCACTGGCGCGGCGCATCGTCGGCACCCAGTCCGGACTGGTCATCTTGGCCACGAGCACCTCGCCGGCGATCAACTCGTCTCCCTGGTCCGCGGACTGCAGGATGCGCACGGCGCCCGATGCCCGACCGGCCGAGGCGGCCAGACCCTGCACCAGGGGACGCGCCGGTGCCGACTCGTTCTGGGCAGCCTGACTCGCGAGTCCCAGGGTGGTGATCGGTCGCGACTGCACCAGGTACTGTTGCCCGTCGGCGATGGCCCATTCGGTGTCCTGGGGCGAACCGTAGTGCGCCTCGGTGCGCAGACCCAGGCGGGCGAGCTCGATGACCTCGTCGTCGCTCAGGACGCGGCGACTGGCCTCGTCGGGATCCAGGTCCACGTGGAGGTCCTTGCCATCGGGCCCACGGACCAACTTGAAGTCCTTGGTGCCGACGCGCACGTGCAGCAGGGCGGGGCCGGTCTTGGAGAGCACGTAGGTATCCGGCTCCACCTCACCACTGACCACCACCTCGCCCTGTCCGAAGGCGGCGTCGATGACGATCTTGCTGGTGTCGCCGTCGGACGGGTCGGCGGTGAACATCACCCCCGAGCGCTCCGACGGGATCATCTCCATGATCACCACTCCCATGGAGGGAACGTCGAGGAGGGCCCGCGTCACCCGATAGGACATCACTCGCGCGCCGTAGAGTGACGCCCAACATCCCACGACGCTGGCGAGGACGTCGTCGTCACCCAGGACATTGGTGAACGTGACGTTCATGCCCGCGAATGAGCTGTCACCCGCGTCCTCGCCGATCCCCGAGGAGCGGATGGCGACGCGCACGCCCTCACCTAGTCGGTGGTACGCATCGAGGATCGCCGCGGCGAGGTCGCCGGGGAGAGCAACGCCACGCACCAGCCGCTGCGCCTCGTCCGCCGCGCGCGTCAAGTCCGCAGTGGTGTTGGTGTTGACACCGGCGAGGACCGCCGCCAACTGCGGGGCGACCTGGGCCTGGTCGATCGCGTAGTGGTAGGCCTCGGAGGTCACCACGAAGCCGGGGGGCACCGGTAGGCCTGCGGCGGTGAGCTCACCGAGGTTGGCACCCTTGCCCCCGACGAGGTCGGTGTCGTGAAGTCGAATCTTGTCGAACCAACGTACGAATTCCATGAGGACGTCTCCGTTCGCGTGGTAGTGGCGCCACTTGCTCTCAGCATGGCCCGCGCCGGTGCGGCGATGTAGAGGAGAAGGTCACCATCTGACGCGGCGTCGCAATGAGGGGGATGAGTACTCTGGTGAGTGCGAGGAGTTCGACGTTGGCCCACCGGCGAGCGGACGCTCCGGCGCAGGTAGGTCCGCTGCGGCGGGGCCGAGCGAACCCTCGCGGCGCGAGCGCGTCGAGATGTGGAGGGCGGATGATGTGCGGGATCAAGAGGTCGAGGGCGTCGTGGCGATTCGTCGCCGCCCTCGTGCTGTTCTACGTCGCGGCCACCATCGTGATGCGCCGGCGCGGTTACTCGGGAATGGGCGGGCGCCAATTGGTGCGCTGTCGTCGCGGCCACGTGTTTCGCACCATCTGGATCCCTGGCGTGTCGATCAAGTCCCTACGACTGGGCTGGTGGCGCGCGCAGTACTGCCCGGTGGGTCGACACTGGACGCTCGTGTCGCCGGTCAAGGACGACGTGGGCGTCTTCGAGGGCGACGTCGTGCCGGTGATGGACGACATCTCCCTTCCGTGAGCATCGGGGGTCGTGGGTCGTGAGGACGGCACGGTAACTTCGTCTCGTGACGACACTCGCTTTGGACATCCGCGACCTGGTGAAGGACTACGGCAGCACTCGTGCGGTGGATCACGTGTCCCTGCAGCTCGCGCCGGGTGAAGTCCTCGGTTTCCTGGGGCCCAACGGGGCCGGCAAGTCGACGACGCTGCGCCTGGCCCTTGGTCTCTTGCGCCCGACCTCGGGCACGGTGTCGGTGATGGGCCACCCGGCGGGTTGCGACGAGGCCCGCGCGAGGGTGGCCTACGTCGCGGGCGACGTGGCCCTTTGGCCCCAACTCACTGGCGCCGACACCCTCACGTTGCTGGCCGCGCTACGCGGCGGCTTCGATGAGGCCTACGCTGGCGAGCTCGTCGAGCGCTTCGAGCTCGACACCCGTAAGAGGATGCGCGCCTATTCAAAGGGGAATCGACAGAAGGTGGCTCTGATCGGGGCCTTCGCCACTCGCGCCGAGGTGCTCCTCTTGGACGAGCCGACCTCGGGACTCGACCCACTGATGGACCGGGTCTTTCGCCAGTGCGTCGTCGAGGCGCGAGAGCGTGGCCAGGCGATCCTGCTCAGTTCGCACATGCTCAGCGAGGTGGAGCACCTCTGTAGTCGAGTGGCGATGATCAGATCGGGCAAGCTCTTCAACGTGGCCGAGGTGTCGGAGCTGCGGTCGCGCGTCGGGGTCGAATTCGACGTGATCGGCGACGTCGACGACCTTGGCCGCGTCCCAGGGGTGACGCACGTCGAGAAGCTTCCCGACGGCGCCCGGGTGAGGGTCGTGGGCCCACCGGGTGAGTTCTTCGCCACGCTCGCCACTCGCCGCGTGACGTCGGTGCACGGTCGCGAGCCGTCGCTCGAGGAGATCTTCCTGAGTTTCTACGACGAGTCGGCGGTCCCGTGAGCCGACCCGTCGCCACGGTGCACGCCGTCGTCTGGCGCGAGATCCGCACCAGCACGATCACCGTCGCGATCCTCGTCGCGGGCGTCATCGAGATCGGCCTGCGATCGTTCGTCGCCAGTGGCGGCGCATTGGGCACGCTGGCGCTCATGCCACTGGTAAAGAACCCCGCGGTCGCCGCCCTCTACGGTCGTGTCGACGCACTCGACACCGGCGGGATCTTCGTCGTGTGGAAGATGGGCGCCTTCTTGCTGTTGATGGTTGCTCTGTGGGCGGCGTTGAGTGCGACTCGGTTGACGCGCGGGCACGAGGATGACGGGTCGTGGGACGTCCTGGTCATTGGCCGACGCGACCGCTCATCGGTGCTGCGCACCACGATCCGAGTACTGGGCGAAGCGTGCGCGGTGGTCGCGGCGGCGTCGTTGCTCGTGTTGATCTTGGGTGCCCAGAGCGTGGCGGGCTCGGCGTACTTCGCCCTGGGCGTATTGGCGACGGGCTGGTCCGGGGCCGCCGTCGGGCTGCTGGCGGCGCAATTCGTCGCACCGCGGCGCAGCGCGAGTCAAGCGGCGCTCGCCCTCATCGTGCTGGCCTTCTTCGCTCGGATGGTGGCCGACGCGACGGTCGCCAACGAATGGCTGCGCGACGTGACCTTCTTCGGCTGGGTCGAGAAGATCGGGGCCTTCCAACATCTCGATCCCGCCTCGTCACTACCCGCACTCGCGGGTCCGGTGCTCACGGTGGTTGCCGTCGTGACGCTGCAGCGTCGTCGTGACGCCGGCGGAGCCCTCTTCACGAACACGGATCGCGCTGCGGCACGCCCCCGACTGCTCGGCTCCTCGTGGTCCTTCGCGTGGCGCGAGCGAGCGAGCGTCGGGCGGTGGTGGACCCTCGCGCTGGCCCTCTTCGGAGGCATCCTCGGCTACCTGACGCACGCGTTGGTGTCACTGGCCAGCACCGACCCGGGTTACGTGTCCCTGTTGGACCGGTTCGGCTACGGCGCGATGGTGACCGGAGTGGGCTTCGTCGCGTTGGCGACCGCGGCGCTGTCGGTCGCCTTCACCTACCTGGTGTTCACGTGGATCGCCTCGGCGGCCAGCGATGAGCTCCGCGGTCGACTCGACGTTGCGCTGGCCACGGGTCCGCGACGCACGACGTGGATCTCCAGCGTGGCGCTGAGTGCGATCCTGGCGGTCGTCGTGGCGGCGACGGCGACCACGCTCGCCATGTGGGTGGGGGTGAGGATCAGCGGAACGCCCATGTCCCTGGCGACGGTGGGTCAGGCCGTCGCGAGCGCCCTGGGTCTCGTGCCGTTCTTCGTCGGGGTGGGACTGCTCCTGGTGGGCGTGGTGCCGCGCGCCGCCTTCGCCGTCGGTTCGGTGCTGATCGTCGTGGCCTACGTCGTCCAGGCCCTCGGGCCGATCCTCAGGTGGCCCGCGTGGTCGCTCGCCCTCGATCCGTTCCACTACTTGCGCGCGGTCCCCGTTCAGTCCGTCGACGCCGTCGGCTTGGCCTGGGTCACGCTAGTGGGCGTGGCCGTCGGTGTGGTGGGGCTGCGGCGCTACGTGCGGCGCGACGTCGTGGGCTGACCTACTTCGGGGGCAGGCGCACGCCGGCGTCGAGCCGTACGCATTCGGCGTTCATGTAGCTGTTGGTCAGGAGCTCGATCGCCAACGAGGCGAACTCCGCGGGCCGGCCGAGACGCTTGGGGAAGAGGACGCCCTGGGCGAGCGTGGCCTTGAATTCCTCGGCGTCGGGGGCGAAGTCGTAGATCGGCGTGTCGATCAGACCCGGCAGCACGCAGTTCGCACGCACGCCGATCGCTGCGAGGTCACGCGCCAGGGGCAGGGTGAGCCCCACGATGCCGCCCTTGGACGAGGAGTAGGCCACCTGGCCGATCTGGCCGTCGTGCGCGGCGACCGACGCGGTGTTGACGATCGCTCCCCGACCACCGTCGTCGTCGGGCTCGTTGCGACTCATGGCGGTGGCCGCGAGTCGGCACACGTTGAAGGTGCCGACCAGGTTCACCTCGATGATCTTGCGGTAGAGGTCGAGGTCGTGGGCCGAGGCGTACTCGCCGTCCTTGCCCACCGTGCGCTG
>JAJZFO010000116.1 GCA_021805305.1 Actinomycetes bacterium
CGTCCAATTGAGCCGCCAGAACGATCGCTCGCTCGTGAGCCGCTCGAAGACACCGGTGGTCGGGCGCGACAACACGTCACGGTAGCCCGGGACGGGGGCGTGGATATCGTCGAGACCGCGCCCGATCTTGGTGGCGAGAGACCAGCGCGAGGGGAAGCACACGCACGCGGCGCGCAGTCGCCAGACGTCATCGCGCACCAGAACGCACAGATCCTCCTGCACCAGGCGCGCCGCGGCCACCACGGGGTGGTCGAGACCACCCGGGGCCACGTCCCCGGGGCGCGGGCCATAGGTCGCCAACCACCTGAGAACCTCGTCGTAGAGTTCCTCACTGGGCGCCTGGCCCTCGGGCTGGGTCGCCACCACGGACTCGGGCATCTCGCGTAAGAGCCGCGCCTTGAGCGCCAACTCCTCGTCGCGGCGATCGTCGACCTCGAGCCAGTGGGCGTCCTCGAGCGGCCGCAGTCCCATCGCCATGCGCCACCCTCGCGCGTCGAGCGGGACGTAGGGCGTCACCACGTCGCTACTTGCCGCGGGTGCGCACGACGAAGACGTAAAAGATCAGGGCGGCGATGGGTACGGCCAGGACGACGAAGCGCGCGGCCGGCAGGGCGGCACCACGGTGCACGTTGAGGGGCACCGTGGTGGCCCACCAAAGAACGTTCAACACGACTCCAAACTACGCGCGTGCGCGACGCCTCTCCAATTCTGCGCCTCAGGGCGAGCGACGCCCCTCGTGGGACGAGCCAGTCGGCGCCGGCTACGAGGCGGAGGGCCCCACCAGCTTCTCGAGTCGCGCCACGATGTCGGAGATGGCCTGGTCCTGGGCGAGCAGGTGCTTTTGGATCTCCTCCGCCTCCTTCAACACCGCCTCGGCGTCCTTGTAGGTGTCCTCCGCGCGTTTGTCGGCGGCCGCGGCCTGGATGTTCTGACCCACGATGATGATCGGCAGTAGGACGAGCTGCAAGAAGCTGCTCGACAGCCACACGATCACGTAGTACGTGCCCTGGGAGATCGCCGAGGGGAGGGCGAACAGGGCCAGGATGGTGAACACGTAGGCCGCCCACATGGTGCCGACCACCAGGGTGACCTTGAGTCCGAATCGCGCGTTGAAGCGCACGAAGGGGTTCTTGTGGTTGACGCGGCGCACGTCGTCGGTCTTGACCGGTCGGTTCTGGCGAAGTTCCGCCGCACGGGGATGCCGGACGTATTCGTAGATGTTCTCCATCTCCGAAGTCTCACACGCGCAGACGCGCCGCGAGCGTCTTTCGCGACTACTTCACCTGAAGGTCCGGGGAGGTCTCCATACCCTTGCGCCAGACCGAACGCGCGATGATCTTGGTGGTGTCGGCGCGGTCGCGGTACTTCACGGCGATGTCGCGAGACTCTTCGAGAAGTCCGTCGGACAGCAGGGTGGGGTTGAGGCCCAGCTCGAGGAACTGGTCGCGGCTCACGTTCAGTTCGTTCTCGGCCGCCTCATTGCGCGGGTTGGGCAGGTAGGCCACCTCCACGCCCGTCTGCTTGGCGATGAGCTCGGCGAGCTCGCGCACGCGATAGGTCTCGGTGACCTGGTTGAACACCTTCACGGGATCGGCGTTCTTGGGCGGATTCTCCAGCGCGATCTGGATGCAACGCACGGTGTCGCGGATGTGGATGAACGCTCGGGTCTGGCCACCGGTCCCGTGCACGGTCAGCGGGTGGCCAATCGCCGCCTGCATCAAGAAGCGGTTCAGCACCGTGCCGTAGTCCCCGTCGTAGTCGAAGCGGTTGATCAGGCGCTCGTCGAGGGCGGTCTGGGGCGTCTGGGTGCCCCAGACGATGCCCTGGTGAAGGTCGGTGATGCGCAGGAGGTCGTTCTTGGCGTAGAACGCGAAGAGCAGCTGGTCGAGGGTCTTGGTCAGGTGGTACACCGAACCGGGATTGGCGGGGTGCAGGATCTCGCGGTCGATCTCCCCGTCGGGGGTGGGGACCTTCACGGTCAAGTAGCCCTCGGGGATCGGGGCCGTGCCGCTCCAGCCGTAGCCGTAGACGCCCATGGTCCCCAGGTGCACCAGCGCGATGTCACGTCCGCTCGCCACGATCGCGGCGAGCACGTTGTGGGTACCGCGGACGTTGTTGTCGACGGTGTAGCGCTTGGCGATGGTGCTGCGCATGGAATAAGGGGCCGCGCGCTGCTCGCCGAAGTGGACAATGGCGTCGGGTTGGGTGTCGCGCAGCAGGGTCTCGAACCGGTCGAACTCCTCGGCGAGGTCGAGATTGACGAAGCCGATGTCCTTACCGGTGAGTTCCTTCCAGACGCGCACGCGCTCGCCCATCGGGCGAATCGGCGTCAGGGACTCCACTTCGAGTTCGATATCGATCTCGCGGCGACTCAGGTTGTCCACGATGACGACGTCGTGGCCGATGTCCGAAAGGTGCAGTGCCGTCGGCCAGCCGCAAAATCCGTCGCCGCCCAGTACCAATACCTTCATGTCAACTCCTCAGTTCTGTGCCGTCACCTTGCGCGACAAAGCGCGTCCTTTCGACGGTCGCGCAGTTATCAACTCTACCAGCGCGCCCCCGCGGGCCCGGAGGAGAGGCCACGAGAGCGGTCTTCACATCCAATTCCCAGACGCCCCTCGGCGTCACGCTCGCGCGACGCCACCGGCGACATCGATGACGGCGGCGACCCCGTGACCGGGACTCGAGGTCGATGCGACTTCTCGTCAACGCCCCGCGGCGCGTCGCCCCCGATCATCGAGCGCCGACACGGCGTTGGCCACCTCAGCCGAGCTTGAAGCCACCGATGTTGAAGCCGCTCCCCCCGCCGCCACCGCCCTCGTTGGCCGGCATGTAGGGGGCCAGCGCGTGCGCGAGTCCCGGGATGGTCATCGTCTGCAGATAGACAGTGCCGGGTCCGGTCAATTTGGCCAAGAAGATCGTGTCGGCGCCGAAGAGCATGTTCTTGATCCCCTTGACCATTTGGATATCGAGTTGCACGCTCGCGTCGAAGAGGCCGATGTGGCCGGGGTGCACCATCATCGATTCGCCCGGCGCCAGGTCGTAGGTCACGAGTTCACCCGAGAGTTCGATCCACGCGGTGCCCTCGCCAGCGATGCGCTGGAGGATGAAGCCGTTGCCCGAGAAGATCCCGACCCCCAACTTCTGCTGGAAGCCGAGATTGAGCGACACGTCATCGGTGGCCGCCAAGAAACCGTGGCGCGAGACCATGTACTCGCGACTGGCACTCACGTTGATCGCCCGGATGTGACCCGGCATCTTGGCGGCGAAGGCGACCACGCCGACGCCCCCCGAGGCGGTGAACTGCGACATGAAGATCGTCCCTCCGGCCACGGCGCGCTTGAACACGCCCGCCAGACCGGCGCCGCCGGCGCCGCTCGTGTGGGTGCTCATCGTCACCGTGGGGGTCATCCACGACATCTCGCCACCCTGGGAGATCACCGATTGACCGGGCTGCAGCTGCACCTCGAGCACCGGCAGGGTGGTGCCGAGGACCCGGTGAGCCACCCCCGTGCTCTCGGCGTCGGAGAATTCGGGCAATCCGTCTTCGATGTGTTCAGCCATGCGCATCCTTCCAGTGACGTGTTCGCCATTTCTAACACCATCACGTCTCGCGATTCCAGCGACGCTCGACCCGATCGCCCACGTGAGAGGAGGGTCGGTTCGCGCGTCAGGGCCCGTCGCGAGCGACGATCGACGCCGCTGGCGAGCTCGCGAGCGCCGGGCTGGGTCGTGGTCAGTCGCCAAAGCGATCGCTCGAGAATCGCTCGCACCTCAACGAGGACCCGAGGGACGTGGGGATCCGGCGGCCCGATACGGGGTTCGCCAGCGACGAAGGGCGCTCTGGTGGTGGTCGCAGCCGAGTCCACGACCACCACCGAGCCCAACACGCATCCGACTGCCGCGAAGCCCCTGGGGACCCTTGGTACACGCCGGCGTCGATGCGGCATGTCCGCAGAGTATCACCCCCGCATTTTGCCTCGCGAATCTTCTTAGAAAGGCTGGTCATCCGCGGGCGACGGCGACGGCGCGCGCCAGCGCCGGCCCACCACGTAAGGAACTTCGACCCACGGCGTAGCGCCGCGAAGTGGTACATGATGGGGAAATGGATGAACCGCACGGTGCCCTCGCGCCTCGCCGATCACGGTGGTGGGCGTTCGCGTTGCCCTCGGCCGTGGCGATCGGGCTGCTCATCGGGATCGTGCTCTACGTCGCGGCGGCGCACGGGGCCGCGCGCGCCACGTGGTTCACGGTCGGGGTGATTGGCGCGGTCTTCTCGGTCACCGACCTGGTCCAGGAACTGCGGCGAGGGCGTTTCGGCATCGACCCGCTCGCCCTGCTCTCGATCGTCGGCGCGACACTCGTGCACGAGTACCTCGCCGCCGCCATCATCAGCGTGATGTTGGCCAGCGGCCGCGCACTCGAACAATGGGCGACCCATCGTGCGCGCCGAGAGCTCCAGGCGCTCCTCGTGCGCGTCCCCAAGACCGCGCACGTTCTTCGCGACGACGCGGTGAGCACCGTGCCCCTCGAGACGGTCGGCGCCGGCGACCTCATCCTGGTCGAATCGGGTGAGATGGTGCCGATCGACGGCACGATCATGTCCCCGTCCGTCGCGCTCGACGAGTCCGCGCTCACCGGGGAGTCCTTGCCGGTTGAACGCGCACTCGGCGACCACGTGCGCAGTGGCGCGCTCAACGTGGGGTCCCCCCTGCAGATCCGCGCGACGGCCAGTGCCGCCGAGAGCACCTACGCCGGGATCATCCGTTTGGTGCGCGACGCGGAGTCGACGCCCGTGCCCTTCGTGCGACTCGCCGACCGATACTCCCAGGGCTTCCTCGTCGTGGCGCTCATCGTGGCGGGCGTGGCGTGGCTCGTGGGCGGACCCACCCGCGCCGTGGCCGTCTTGGTGGTCGCGACGCCCTGCCCGTTGATCCTCGCGGTACCCGTGGCGCTGGTCTCGGGACTCTCACGCGCGGCCCAGTCGGGGATCATCGTCAAGAGCGGAGCGGTCCTCGAGCAACTCTCACACTGTCGCACCCTGTTGATCGACAAGACGGGCACCATCACCCGGGGTCGACCCGAGCTCAGCGAGGTCATCGTCGCCCCCTCCGCCACGACCGCGGACGAGTTGTTACGGCTCGCGGGATCACTCGATCAGACGTCGCCTCACATCCTGGCCAACGCCATCGTGCAGTCGGCGCTCAGTCGGGGCCTCGAGCTCGCGATGCCCACCGGCGTGCGGGAAGTCGCCGGCAGCGGCATCAGTGGCGACGTGGGCGCTCGACACGTCCGCGTCGGCACGGCGACGTGGTGCGGCGTCGAGGGATCGGCGGCCTGGGCCCACGGCGCGCGTCGACGGGCCCGTCTGGACGGGGCCCTGACCGTCTTCGTCGGGGTCGACGCACGGCCCGCGGGGGCCCTCGTGTTCGACGATCCGATCCGACCCGACGTGGTGCGCACGCTGCGATCACTGCGTCGGCGCGGCATCGCGCGTATCGCGATGGTCACGGGAGACCGTATCGAAGTGGCCGAGACGGTGTGCGCCACCATCGGCGTCGACGCCGTTCTCGCCGAACGCACGCCCCAGGAGAAACTCGACATCGCGCGCGACGAGTCGTCGCGGGCGCCGACGGTCATGGTGGGAGACGGCATCAACGACGCGCCGGCCCTCGCCCTCGCCAACGTCGGGGTGGCGATGGGTTCGCGAGCGGCCAGCGCCGCGTCCGAGGCCGCGGACGTGATCTTGACGTCGGATCGACTCGATCGACTCGACGATGCGATGGCCATCGCGCAACGTTCCCTCGTCATCGCGCGACAGAGCATGATCACGGGGATCTCGCTCTCCCTGTCGGCCATGGTGATCGCCGCCATCGGCTGGCTACCGGCCGTCTGGGGGGCGCTGCTCCAGGAGGTCATCGACGTCGCGGTCATCGTCAACTCCCTTCGCGCGCTACGTCCCCAGGAGAGGGCCGTGCGCCTCAGTCCCGACGAGCTGTTGGTCACCGCCCAGTTCCGCCACGAACACGTTGCGATGCGTGCGCGCATCGAGGAGATCCGTCACGTGGCCGACGAGCTGGGTTCGTTGAGCCCGGCCGCAACGTTGTCCGCCGTGCGCGCCGTACACACGATGCTGGTCAAGGAGATCCTTCCCCACGAAGAGGCCGAGGAGTCAACGCTCTACCCCGTCCTCGAGCGCGTGATGGGTGGTCGTGAACCGCTGGGCGCGATGAGCCACGCACACCGCGAGATCGCTCACCAGATCCGACGTCTCGGCCAAGTGATCGACGACATGCCACTTCACGAGATGCAAGAGGCCGACCTGGCTGAACTGCGCGCACTCCTCTACGGGTTGCACGTGATCGTGAAGCTCCACACCGCCCAAGAGGAGGAGAACTACCTCTACTTCGACGACCGACGCCTCGAGATCGCGGATCCGCGATCGATGTCGGTGGCCGGTCGGTGAGTGGGCGCGTCCGACGTGGCCCTCACTGCGCGGGGCGCCGCGACCACGGCGCCGAGTCCTCGCTCGAGGGGATCGCGAGATACGACACGGCGTGTCGCCACGTGAACACCGCGCCGTCGTGGGGACCCGCGCACGTCACCTCGAAGATCTCGGTCAGCGACGGTCCGTCGGGGGTTGACGGCGCGTAGCCCGCACCACTGACCAATTCACTCGGACAGCCGCTCCAGCCGTTCAAGGGATTGGAGAGGATGTTGTCGCGATGGCCCCAGCAACCGCTCTGCCCGCGTCGAGCGCAGTCGACGTTGCGAAAGATGTATTGCGGCGGTGGACCGTCGTCGTACATCCATCCGAAATCGGCGAAGAACGCGTACTGACCCAGCGAGGCCGGCGCGCTCGACCAGATCGACGAGTAGCTCTGCGTGGCGTCGGTGGGATCCTGATCACGACGCGCGGCGGCATTGGCAATCGTGTCGAGTCGAGTCGTCAGCGCCGCCGAGGGATACAGGCCGCGCGTCACGCGCTCCAGATTGGTGATCACGAACACCTGCTCGGGCACGCTCAGTCGCTCGAATCGCGCCACGTTGAATTTGAGCGCTCCCAGACCCTCCTCGGCACGACGAGCGGCGTCGATGGCCTTGAGAACTTGAGTGAGGTTCGTCAGTCGATAATTGATCTTCGGCTCCTGGGGCGGGAGAATACTGTGTGCCGTGCGTGACGCCGTGGGCGAGGCACCCACGCCCGTCGCCCCGCTACACGCACCCACGATCGCCAACGCCACGATCGACCCCACGAGGGCTCGCGCGAATATCGGGCGACGCGCGAAGTTCATCACGCACCACGGTATCAACACCGCCCACCCGGCGCGGCCACGAGCTCGCGCGGTCCAGGGTCGAACCCGACTCCGCCCTGGGGCTCGTCGTTGCTCACCTCGTCGGGCTCATCGGGTCATCGCCCGCGCCCGGCCCTCACGGTGACTCAACGGCGCTAGTGCGTGGCCGCACCGTCGCGCGATCGCGCCGTTGTCCACTCGGGTGGCGTTGTCCACGTCCATCCCCCACGGCGCGCTCGAGGTGCCATCGGTGCTCTTGGACAGGGCCCCTGATCTCCTCCCCGAGCATCCGTCGCGACGAGGTCGAGGCGGACCGGGCGCGCGAATGAGGCGGATCGGGGTGGGCGTCGCTTTAGCTCGACGATCGCGGCGACGCAGTGGTGGCGCGGGCGCTGACGCGAAGTTGTAGTGCGATGACGCCGCCAACGATCGCCGCGTAGAAGCACCAGAGCGACGCGAAACCGCTGGCGCACAACTTGGCCAGGATGACCACCGCCACGAGGTTCGCCCACCCGAAGATCTGCAGTGGTCGATAACCGGACAACAACATCGGTCCGCACGTGGCGACGATATAGAGGCCGATCACGACTACTCCGTGCTGGAGTCCAATCGTGTAGGACAGGTGATAGGCCCCCATTCTCACACTTGGATGTCCGACCACCATAGCCTCGAACAGGATCGCCGAGACCACGGCGCCCAGACCCACAAAGGGGAACATGAACCGACGTCGCCCAGATCGGGCCGTGAAGTGTAGGACCATGACGGGGACAATCGTGGGTAACACGACCAAGGCGAACAACAAGTAGATCCACATGGCGACGCGACCCACGCCGGTGGTGACGTGACCCTGGAGCCACCACCACACGAAGGTCTCGTCGATCTGGTGAAGTCCCAGCGCGATGGGTAGCGCCGCAATGGCCCGGTAGTTACCTCGACCGTTCACGTGCCGATAGGCGTCAATGCCGATGCCCACCACGACGGTACCGCCCAGTAGGTCGCCGACCGGGGAGAAGCACACGTTCACCTGCTTTCGCCGCTGTCGATCGTCTCGCAATCGCGCCCCACCGCCACCGTGGACATGAGGAAACGGCGACCCGCGCGACTACCCTGACGTCGATGAGTCTCGCACGGGGTTCGACGCGAGATTGGATCCTTTGGACCTTTATCTTCGATTCGTCGACAACCCCACGCTCGGCGCGTTCTTCGCCGAGCACCCCAAATCTTCACACCGGTCTCGGGCCTCGCGAGCGAAAGCAGGTCCAATCAGTGTTTCGACTTGGTCTGCGTGCGGCTGGAGGTGTCCAGGTTCACGACCTTGTTGATAGATGAGTCGAGACACCGTTGATATTGCAGTGAAGACGACGATGGGGGATGTCCAAGTCCCGAGTCATCGTGCTGTCAGTTGTCCACCA
>JAJZFO010000145.1 GCA_021805305.1 Actinomycetes bacterium
GTGGCGACGGGGTCCCTCGATGGTATCGGTGCGACACGAATCACTACACTTCGCCCATGGCCGATTCAACGACCACACTACGCGGACCCGTTCTCGCGGTCGACATCGGCGCCACCTTCACCAAGTACTGCGTGGTGGGCGAGGATGGTCAACTGCTCGGAGAGGTGACGCGCATCAACACGCCATTTCCCTGCTGGCCGTCGGTCCTCGTCGAGGTCGTGTCCTCCGTGATCAACGACAGCGGTCTCTCGCGCGCCGGCGTGGGCTTCCCCGGTGACATGGTCGATGGTCGCGTGGTCGAACCCGGGAACCTCTCGCGCGCCGGCGGCATCACGACACCGGTCGATCCCGCGATCGAGGACGCGTGGAAGGGCTTCGAGGTCGAGAAGGAACTGCAGAGCCACTGTCGCGCGCTGGTGCGCGTTGTCAACGACGCGACGCTCGCGGCGTACGGCTACTGCGAGGGACGGGGGCGTGAACTGGTCCTGACGCTGGGCACGGGCCTTGGGATATCCCTGGTGGTAGACGGTGAATGGCAGAAGATCCGCGACGTCGGCGCGGCGAGGTACCGCGACGTGGGCACCTACGACGAGGTCTTCGGTGAACCCTCACGGGCGGCCGACATCGAGATCTGGCGACGCCGACTCGAGGACGCCATCAGCGGATTCGTCAAAGAATTCTCCGCCGATCTCGTGCACGTGGGCGGCGGCAACGCCCGCTACCTCAGTGCCGATGATCTCGCGCGGGTCGGTTGTCGCGTGGTCTTCAACGACAATGAGGGCACCCTGCGCGGCGCGGCGCGGCTCCTCGCGTCGCGTTGACCAGCGACCGCCACGCGAGGTCGACGCTACGCTACGGGCGTGCTGACTTCGATGGTCGACGCGGTGAGGCTCCGTGATGACAACCTTTGAGACTGAGATCCGCGCCCAGGGCGACGTCCTGCGAGCGCGCAGTGCGCCCGGCGAGCTCGCGGCGCGCGCGGCCGCCGCGTCGTTGCGCGACGCGACACACCTGCTGGTGGCGGCCCGAGGTTCCTCGGACAACGCCGCGGTGTTCTTTCAGTACCTGGTGGGCCAGGAGCTCGGCGTCCTGGTCGCCCTCGCGGCGCCGTCGCTCTACGAGGGGACTCGACGGGTGTCGCTGCGCGGCGCGGGGGTCCTCGCGATCTCCCAATCCGGTCGTTCGCCGGGTCTGATCGACGTCCTCGAGCAAGCCCGCAGCCAGGGCTGTGCGACCGTCGCGGTCACCAACGACGCCGCGTCGCCGCTGGCCGGCGTCAGCGACCACGTGCTCGAGCTCCTCGCGGGACCCGAGCGCGCGATCGCCTCGACCAAGACTCTCTCGACGACGTGGCACGCGCTCGCGCAGTTGGTGCAGGCCCTGGCCCAGAGGCCCCTTGGGGGACTCGAGGAACTGCCCGACGTGGTGGAGCGCACGGCGAACTGGGCGCTCGAGGAACGTTTCCCCCTCGACCTGCTCAACGTGAGGGGGCTGACCATGGTGGGCCGCGGCGTGGGCTACGCGGCTGCGGCGGAGATCGCGCTCAAGGTGCGCGAGGTCAGCGGCGTGCGCGCCGAGGCGTACGCCGCCGCGGATTACCTGCACGGGCCCATCGGAGCCGACGGTGAGGGCTGTTGCGCCGTGGTCGTGGTCACCGAGGAGCTGAGCGACGCGGTGTTGGTGGAGCTGTTGGGCGGGTGTCGCGAGTCGGGAATGACGACCGTGGTGATCCGACCGGCGACGCGCGAGGCGCCCGCGTGCGACGCGCAGATCGTGCTGCCCACGACGGCGGCCAATTGGGTCGAGGCGCTGGCCGCGGTGGTGGTCGGGCAGGTCCTCGCCCTGCGACTCGGCGAGGCTCGGGGTCGCCCCATCGACACGTCGCCGCGGCTCTCCAAAGTGACCCTGTCGGCCTAGTGGCGCGCGAGGGGTCGTCTACAACGCATCACCGGGCCCGAGAATGGTTTCATGTTGATTAATTCTCTCAAAATGTGAAAATTTCTCAGAATAATGGTTGAAGGATGTTAAAAATTCACATAATGTGACCACGTGAGTCCGGAGTCGGGCGAGTGGGGCGTACGCCCCGACGCCGCGGTGACCGTGCCACATTGACATGGGAGCTCAGGGGGTTCCCTTCGGGAGGAGTTGTTGTGATGAAAAAGTTCAAGGTAGGTCTCGCGACCTCGGCCATGGTGCTCGTGGCATCCACGATCACCGTGGTGGGTCCCGCGGCCGTGGATCTGACCACGGCGAGCGCCTCGCCGGTGGCCCAAGCCCCGCTCAACCTCGCCAATGAGCAAGGAACGTTGTGGACGTGCGCGTTCAATCCGTTCATTCCGTCGTCGCTGCCCTATTCGTTCGGGTTGACCTACGAATCGCTCGACTTCGTCAACGCGTTGCAGAGCGGCAAGGTGACACCCTGGCTGGCGTCGTCCTACGCGTGGTCCAACGCGAACAAGACGCTGACCTTCATGATTCGCCCCGGTGTCAAGTGGAGCGACGGGGTGCCCTTCTCGGCGGCGGACGTGGTCTACACCTTCGACCTGCTCAAGAAGTACCCGGCGCTGGACCTCAACGCCGTGTGGTCGGTGCTCTCGAGCGTCACCGCGTCGGGCAACAAGGTGACGATGAACTTCAAGTCGGCCGCCGTTCCCTACCTCTACTACGTCGCGGGACAGGTCCCGATCGTCCCTCAGCACCTGTGGAGCAAGATCGCCAACCCGGTGACCGCGAGCATCTCGAACCCCGTCGGAACCGGCGGCTACGTGATGTCCAAGTGCTCGGGCCAGAACATCCAGTGGAAGGCCAACGCCAACTACTGGCAGAAGGGCAAGGCGCAGATCAAGGTCGTGAACATGCCGGCGTTCTTGTCGAACAACACGTGCAACGAGTACCTGGCCTCGGGTCAGTCGGCGTGGGGCTCGCAGTTCATCCCCAACATCCAGAGCGCCTACGTCGCCAAGAAGGCCGGCAACTCGTACTGGTTCCCGCCGGTGGCCAACGTGTCGCTGTTCCCGAACCTCACGGTCCCCGGGCTCAACGACGCCAAGGTGCGCCAAGCGATCAGCTACGCGATCAATCGCAGCCTGGTCTCGAAGATCGGTGAGTACGGCTACGAGCCGCCAGCCAGTCAGACCGGCATCGTGAGCCCCACCTTCAAGTCGTGGTTGTCGCCCTCGGCGGCCGCGGGCCTCTCGAGCACCGCCAACACCGCCAAGGCCGCGGCCATCCTCGCCGCGGACGGGTACAAGTTGGTCAACGGGGTCTACACCAAGGGCTCGACCAAGTTGGCCTTCACCTTGACGACCAACGGCGGCTACTCGGACTGGATCGCCTCGATGCAGGTCGTCAGTCAGCAGTTGACGAAGTTCGGCATCAAGATCACCCTGCAGACCCCGGCCCAGGCGACGTTCTACTCGAACCTCTTCGCCGGTAAGTACCAATTGGCGTACGACGCCGAAGCGGGTGGCCCCACGCCGTTCTACGAGCTGCGTCAGATGCTCTTCTCGAAGAACTCGGCGCCCATCGGCACGGCGGCGTCGTCGAACTGGGAGCGCTACTCCAACCCGGCCACGGACGCCCTGTTGAACCAGTACGGTGCGACGACCGACCCCGCCACGCAGAAGTCGATCGTGGCCAAGCTCGAGCAGGTCATGGTCAGCCAGGCGCCGGTCATCCCGGTGCTCGAGGAGGTCGACTGGTTCCAGTTCAACCCGACGCACATCGGGAACTTCCCCTCGGCGTCGAACCCCTACGCGCAGCCCGGACTGTACAACCAGCCCGACTGGGGCTACGTGTTGGACAACCTGGTCCCCAAGGCCTGATCGGTAACCGGGGCAGAGTCGGGGAATGAGGTTCCTAGTACGGCGTTTGGGGTTCTTGCTCATTGCACTATGGGCGGCCCTGACGGTGAACTTCTTCATTCCCCGACTCATGCCGGGTAACCCGGCCGAGGCGATCCTCGCGCAATTCCACGGCCGCCTCAATCCGAGTTCGCTCAAGGCCATCGAGGTGGCCCTGGGCATCGGTGGGCACCAGAACCTCTTCGTGTCGTACCTCGAGTACCTGCGCAACACGGTGACCGGTAATTTCGGCGTGTCGACGTCGTACTTCCCCGTCCCGGTGACCTCGGTCATCTCGCGTGCGCTGCCGTGGTCCCTCGGACTCGTCGGCATCAGTACGGTGCTGGGTTTCCTCTTCGGGACCGCACTGGGTGCGGTGGCCGCATGGCGGCGCGGCGGCTGGCTCGACAACGTGCTGCCACCGAGCTTCATCGTGATCTCGGCGTTCCCCTACTTCTGGGTGGGTCTGCTCTCGATCTGGTTCTTCTCCCTCACGCTCAATTGGTTCCCCACCTTGGGTGGTTACACCGAGACCGCCACGCCGTCACTGACGTGGGGCTTCGTCGGTGACGTCCTGTGGCACGCGGTGCTCCCGGCCTTCACCATCTTGATCACCTCCATCGGCGGGTGGATCCTGACGATGCGCAACAATATGATCACGGTCGTCGCGGAGGACTACGTCAAGATGGCGCGCGCCAAGGGGCTGCGTCCGCGTCGCATCCTGTGGCAGTACGCGGGACGCAACGCCTTGTTGCCGAACCTGACGGGCTTCGCGATGTCGCTGGGCTTCGTGATCTCCGGGGCGATCCTGGTCGAGTTCGTGTTCAATTATCCCGGGGTCGGCTTCTTGCTCCTGCAGGCGGTGAGCGCCGAGGACTATCCGTTGATGCAGGCCCTCTTCTTGCTCATCACGGTCGCGGTCCTGGTGGCGATCTTCCTGTCCGACGTCGCCACCGCCCTGCTCGACCCGCGTACGAGGAGTAGTCGATGAGTCCGAGCGGCGTGCGACACTCCCTGGGCGCCGCGTGGCGCTTCTTGCTGCGCGACAAGAAGGCGATGGTGGGTTCGATCATCTTGTTGATCCTCATCGTGATCTCGGCCTTCCCCAGTTGGTTCACCCCCGACGACCCCACCGCGGAGATCTACAACCCCGGGGTCGGACTGTCGTGGGCGCATCCCCTGGGCACGACGTCATTCGGTCAGGACGTCTTCTCGCAGTTGATGGCGGGCACGCGCCAGTCGGTGATGATCGCCCTCGTGGTGGGACTCATCTCCACCGTGCTCTCGGTCGTGGTGGGCATCACCGCGGCCTACTCGGGGGGACTCGTCGACGACACCTTGTCGTTGATCACCGACGTCATCCTGGTCATCCCGACCTTCCCACTCATCATCGTGATCGCCGCCTACACCAAGAGCGCGTCGTTCTGGACCATCGTCTTCGTGCTCGTGGTGACGGGGTGGAGCTACGGTGCGCGACAACTGCGCGTGCAGGCCCTGTCGCTGCGCAATCGCGACTATCTGCTGGCGGCGCGCGCCCGGGGCGAGTCGAGCTCGTACATCATCGGGGTCGAGCTCATCCCACCCATGACCTCGCTCATCGTGGCTAACTTCCTGGGCGCCGCGCTCTACGCGGTGCTCGCCGCCGCCGGCCTGCAATTCGTGGGACTGGGCAACGTCAACACCGAATCGTGGGGCACCATGCTCTACTGGGCCCAGAACAACGAGGCGCTCTCGGCGGGTCTGCCGCTGTGGGCCCTCGCGCCGGGCATCATGATCGCGGTGCTCGGTAGCGCCCTCGCGCTTCTCAACTACGCCTTCGACGAGGTGTCGAACCCGGCGTTGCGACCCGTGGCGACCAAGCGCCGATCGAAGGTGGCGGCGTGAGCACCCCCGTCCTCGAGGTGCGCGACCTCAAGGTGCAATACACCACACCCGCCGGACCGGCCCAGGCGGTGAGCGGCGTCTCGTTCGATCTGGCCCCCGGTGAGTTCCTCGCGATCGTGGGCGAGTCCGGTTGTGGCAAGTCCACGATGCTCTTCTCGATCGCCCAACTCTTGACCTACCCGGCCGAGACGGTGGGGGGCAGCGTCAAGTTCGATGGAGTCGACCTCACCACGCTGTCGGCCGAAGAGTTGCGTCAGCACCGCTGGCGCGACATCTCGGTCGTGATGCAGAGCGCGATGAACGCGCTCAATCCCACCTTGTCCATCGCGGCGCAGCTCGCCGACGCCTGCCGCGCCCACACCGACTGGGACGATGAGAAGATCGCCCGGCGTTCCGCCGAGGTGCTCGAGATGGTGTCGATCGACGTGGCGCACCTCAAGAGCTTTCCCTTCCAGTTATCGGGGGGCATGCGCCAGCGCGCGATGATCGCGATGGCCCTCCTGCTCGAGCCCAAGTTGATCATCATGGACGAGCCGACGTCGGCGCTCGATGTCGTGGCCCAGCGATCCTTGATGCGCCAAGTGGAGAACCTGCGACGCTCACTGGGTTTCGCGGTCCTGTTCGTGACCCACGACATGTCGGTCGTGTCGCACTTCTCGGACCGCTTGGCGGTGATGTACGCCGGCGAGATCGTGGAGCTGGGTGCCACCCGCGAGGTGTTCGACCATCCGCGCCACCCCTATTCGAACGGTCTGATGGACGCTTTTCCCTCCATCGTGGGCGAGAAGAAGGAGTTGACCGGCATCGCGGGGAATCCGCCGTCACTGGTGAACCCACCGGGGGGCTGTCTCTTCGCGCCGCGCTGTCAATTCGCCACCGACGAGTGTCGCCAGTTCCGCCCCGAGCTCATCACCGTCGAATCACACGCGGTGCGCTGCCACCTGGTCAATCCGAGGGTCCGTCCATGAGTGACGCCGTCTTGAAGGTCGACCGGCTCAGCCGGTATTTCCGCGTGGGCGGCTTCCGATCAGCGGGCACCTTGCACGCCACTGACGAGGTCTCCTTCGAGGTGGCCCCCAGCGAGATTGTGGCGTTGGTCGGTGAGTCGGGCTCGGGAAAGTCGACCATCGCTCGCGTGTTGGCCGGCCTCTACCCGCCGACGTCGGGACAGATCACCTTCGAGGGCCGCGTGCAGGGCAAGCGCGCCAGTCGTCAGGTCCGCGGTCGCATGCCGATGGTGTTCCAGGATCCCTTCGGCTCGATCAATCCGGTCCTGCGCGTGGGTCACAGCCTGCAGCGATCCTTGAAACTGCACCGACCCGAACTCGACAAGGCCGCTCGTCAAGCCGAGGCGGTGTCCTTGGTGGAGCGCGTGGGCCTGTTGCCCGGCGCGGAGGTGCTGCAACGATTCCCCCACGAGCTCTCGGGCGGCCAGCGCCAGCGCCTGGGCTTCGCCCAGGCGCTGGCGTCGCGGCCCTCGCTGATCCTCGCCGACGAGCCGGTGTCGATGCTCGACGTCTCGATCCGCATCGGTCTGCTCAACGTCATGCGCGCCCTGCGCGACGACGAGCACGTCTCACTGCTGTACATCACCCACGACCTCGCGAGCGCGCGATACGTGGCGGACCGCATGATCGTGCTCTACGCCGGGCGCATCGTGGAGGAGGGCACGACCGACGAGGTGATCTCGGACCCCTCGCATCCCTACACCCGACTCCTCATGGCCACCGCACCCGACCCGCGGTTGCCGCTGGCCCACGACACCGACGTCGAGGACCTGGGCGAGCCGCCCAAGGTGATCAACCCGGGTCCCGGCTGTCGGTTCGCCCCGCGCTGCCCCCTCGCGATGGACCAGTGCCGCGTCTCGACCCCGGCCATGGTGCAGCTCTCGGCCACCAAGCGGGTCGCGTGTTACGCCGTCGAGCAACGTTGATCGACGCGTTGTTGCCCCGACCCCGTGGGGGCGAGGCACGCGAGGGCTCCCTGACCGTTCGCTCGCCGCTGCGGGTGAGGTGCGAACCCGGGTGGCGAGAGGATCTCGACGTGTTCGCCGCCGACCTGCGCGGCGCGGTGGACTGGCGAGTGGACGTGGTGGGCGAGGAGGACGAGTGCGACATCGACGCGCGCCACGACGCCGCGCTCGTCGCGGAGGGCTTCACCCTTCGCGTGGGTGAACGCATCGAGATCACCGCGGGCGACGCGGCGGGCTTCTCCTACGCCCTCACCGCACTACGCCAACTCGGTCCGACGCGACTGTGGTCGCGCACGCCGGGCGAACTCGAGAGCTGGACCCTCGGCGCGGTCGATCTCCGTGACGCGCCGAGCTTCTCCTGGCGCGGCGTTCACCTGGACGTCGCGCGCCACTTCTTCGACGTGGCCACCGTACTGCGCTTGATCGACCTGATGTCGATGCATCGCCTCAACCGTCTGCACCTGCACCTCAACGACGACCAGGGGTGGCGCATCGAGGTGCCCCAGTGGCCCGACCTCACGGCGGTGGGGGCGTGGCGGCGCGCCTCGCCCGTCGGGCACGAGTACGACGACGTTCGTGACGACGTGCCCCACGGGGGCTTCTACGACGCGAACGACGTGGCCGCCATCGTGGCGCACGCGCGTCGACGCCACGTCCAGGTCGTCCCCGAGATCGATCTGCCCGGGCACGCCCAGGCGGTGCTGGCCGCCTACCCGCACCTGGGCAACACCGGCGAGCCCCTGGAGGTGTGGACGCACTGGGGGATCTCGCATCACGTCCTCAACGCCGAGACCGCGACGCTGGACTTCGCCGAGGAGGTGGTGACCTACGTGGCCGGACTCTTTCCCGAGAGTCCCGTGCACATCGGGGGTGACGAATGCCCCAGCACC